>JANOGO010000023.1:0-6507 GCA_031406045.1 Pseudomonadota bacterium | reverse complement strand
CCGAAAGGCACGAAACAACGGCGCTTACACAAAGCCTTTTTGCGTTATCACGATCCGGAAAATTGGCCGCTGCTGCGCGATGCGTTGAAAGAGATGGGCCGCGCCGATTTAATCGGCAACGGCAAACGGCAATTGATTCCGAGCTTCCAACCGCTCGGCACGGGCCGCTCGCCGGAAGCGGCGCGCCGCGCCGATCGCAGCAAATCGTTCCGCACACAGCACACCGGCTTGCCAACGACACCGCGCGCGCCCGCGGTGCGACGGCCGGCGCAAGGCATCAATCCGGGCAGCCCAACGGGCCGCGGCAAGCGCCGCGGCGGTTAAACTCGCAGGCTGGAGAGGCCCATGGATGCTGCCTTTCCAGGCATATTGCGCCAAACGGCAAGCGGGGTGCTGCTCGTGGCGATGCTCACTAAATTATTTTTGTGCAAGATATCGTCGCCAACCGCCATAATGCGTAATGTCTTCGGCATCGCTAACCGCATAGTTTTCGCAGACAAACCCTTGTACCGCATCGCCCGATTCAAGCTCCACGGCGCCGATGCCCAGCGGCGCCGGAATACCGGCGACAAAGGTCCCGAACGTCGCTGCCGGAAGCGCCCATACTTCGAGTTCGATAGCGCTACCCGCCTCACTTCTCACCATTCCAGGCCGACGTACACCGACCCCGGGTAGTGCATACAGACGATATTTCGCCGCGCTGCGCGTTGCCAGCAACACGCGCCCGCCGCGATCCGTGAGTTGGTGATTTAGCGGCAAGCCAGATAGGTGCGCGCCGCAAACGGCGACGCGGATCAATCCAGATTCCGGCTTTGGCAAATTGTTTGCTCGATACACGCCCGTTGCACCGAGCGACAGCGGAAATGCTGCTTGCCAGCGTTGCGCCAAATCGAGCAGCGCGCCATCGCTGAAGGCGGGCGCGCCGACGGTGATGCCGAACGGTAAGCCGTTGCCGAGAAATCCTGCCGGCACGGCGATGGCAGCTAGATCGAGCAAATTCATGAAATTAGTGTAATAGCCGAGATTGGAATTGAGCTTGATCGGATCGGACAACACTTCATCGATCGTGTAAATGGTTCCAGCGGTCGGCGTTACGAGTACGTCAATGTCATTCCAGATGCCGGCGGTGCGGCGCTTCATCTCTTGCAAACGATACAGCGCGGCAAACGTATCGGCGGCGGAAAAATTCTGCGCGCTGAGGGTAATTGCGCGCGTGACTTCGTGCAATGAATCCGCTTGGCGCTCGATGAATTCGCGAACGGCCTGATAGCGTTCCGCGACCCATGGGCCGCCGTAAAGCAGGCGCGCGGTTTCGAGGAAATCCGAAAAGTCGATCGTGACCGCCTCGCCGCCCATCGCCTGCAAGCGTTCGACGCTGCGAGTGAAAAGCGCCTTCGCATCGGCGTTGCCGAAAAATTCCAGTTGCTCGGTTTGCGGAATGCCGAAGCGGAAGCGCGATTTGAAATTAGATCGGGTTGTTTCCGGCATCGCGCGAGAATAAGCATCTTCCTCATCGTAACCTTGCGCAACAGCCGCGATTTGTGACGCGTCATTCGCACTCAAAGCAAAAATAGAGACCGTATCCAAGGTTCGGCACGCGGGCACAACGCCGCGCGCGGAAATCACGCCGCAGGTCGGTTTAAGGCCAATTAAATTATTGAATGCGGCGGGCACTCGGCCGGAGCCGGCGGTGTCAGTACCCAACGAAAAACTGGCAAGCCCCAGCGAAACGGACACCGCCGAACCGGCGCTCGACCCGCCCGAGATATAACTCGGATCAAAGGCATTACGACACGGGCCGTAGGGCGAGCGCGTGCCGACCAGGCCCGTGGCAAATTGATCGAGATTGGTCTTGCCGATCGGAATGGCGCCGGCCGCCATCAGCCGTTCCACGACCGTCGCAGAACGCGTCGGCATGTATACGAAATCGGGGCACGCCGCGGTCGTCGGCACATCGGCGAGATCGATATTGTCTTTTATCGCAAATGGAATGCCGTACAGCGGCTGTGACGGCATTCCTCGCGCCTCGACGGCGCGCGCGTATTGCAGCAAGCGATCGCGATCCAGCAATGTGATCCAAATGTTGTGCTCGGTAAACCTTGCGCAGCGGCTCAGAATTTCGTCGATTACTTGCGTCGGCGTCAACGTGCCGTCGCGATAGGCTTTTTGCAAATCCGAAAGCTGCAAGCTGATTTCGCTCATGCGCTTGGCCCCATCACGATTAGATTCTGTCCGGCCGCGACCGGCGCGCCTTCATTGCAAAGAATTTGTTGTACCACGCCATCTTCGGAAGCGGTCACATTGATTTCCATTTTCATCGATTCGATAATCATCAGCGTCGCGCCTGCGCTAATTCGTTCACCGGGTTTGACCAATATTTTCCATAGGCTGCCTGCCACCGGGCTCGCAATGGCGCGGGCGCCGGACGCGAGTTCGAGCGCGTTTGCGGGCGCCGCTTCGGTAACGCTGTCCGCTGCAAAGTCCGCTTGGCCGGCGGCTTTCCAACGTTCGCGTTCCGCCTCGAACGCCGTTTGTTGTTGTGTCTTAAAGCGCGCAATGTCCAGCTCGTTGGCGCTAAGAAATTTATTGTAGTCGCGCAGGCTAAAGGTTTTCTGTTCGATCTTGATGTTGAATTTCCCGTGCAGAAAATCTTGGCGCATGTCCAACAATGCCTCTTCGCTGACGGGATAAAAACGAATCTGATCGAAGAATCGCAGCAGCCACGGCTTACCCTCGCGGAAATCAGCGGTTTCGCGATAACGATTCCACATTTGAATCGTGCGCCCGACGAATTGATAACCACCGGGGCCTTCCATGCCGTAAATGCACATATAAGCGCCACCGATGCCGACGGCATTTTCCGGCGTCCAAGTTCGCGCCGGGTTGTACTTCGTCGTGACCAAGCGATGGCGTGGATCCATCGGCGTGGCAACCGGCGCGCCGAGATAAACATCGCCCAACCCCAGCACCAAATACGACGCGTCGAACACAATACGCTGCACGTCCTCAATGCTGTCGAGTCCGTTAATGCGGCGAATGAACTCGATGTTGCTGGGGCACCACGGTGCATCCTTGCGCACCGACTGGGTATATTTTTGAATCGCCAGTTGCGTCTGGCTGTCGTTCCACGCCAAAGGTAAATGCACGATGCGCGTCGGCACCTCCATATCGTGGATCGCCGGCAGCCGCGCTTCTGCGTCTAGCAACAGATCCATCAACGCCGTGAGCGACAAGCGCACGCTGTCGTAGTGAACTTGCAGTGAGCGAATGCCAGGCGTGAGATCGATGATGCCGGCTATTCGTTGTGCTTGCAGCGTTTCCATTAACGCGTGAACGCGGAAGCGCAAATTGAGATCGAGCACTAACGGCCCGTACTCGATCAATAGGTAATCGTCGCCGGCGATGCGATAGGTTACGCCGACTTTGTCGCGAGTTTTTTCTAAGCGATGGACGACGGCATCATCGACGATGGAGTTCGGTCGGGCGGTCATTCTGTCTTTGGCTAGTGCCAAATTCGCGACCACAAACTCTTGATCTACCGCGAGCGACAATGCTTGTTGCAACGACAATCTTTCGAATCGAACTTTGTGACCCGGTTTAAGCTGGCCGACCTTCCATAATTCTGCTTTCACGACCACGGCGGGGCAGACAAAGCCGCCCAAACTCGGCCCATCGGGACCGAGGATCACGGGCATATCGCCGGTGAAATCGATGGCGCCGATAGCGTAGGCGTTGTCGTGAATATTCGACGGGTGCAGTCCCGCTTCGCCGCCGTCGCGCCGCGCCCACTGCGGCTTCGGGCCGATCAGGCGCACGCCCGTGCGGCTGGAATTGTAGTGCACTTCCCAATCGGTCGCGAAAAACATTTCAACGTCGGCATCGGTAAAAAAATCCGGTGCGCCGTGGGGGCCGGACAGCACGCCGATGTTCCAGTGCGTGTCGTATTGCGGTATCGCCGATGAATCGATGTTCGGTAATTGTTTGATCGATGCGACGTTGTTGCCAATGTGCAGCACATCGCCGGTGCGCAACGTCCGCCCACCGTGCCCGCCGACTTGGCCAAGGGTAAACGTGGCTTTGCTTCCAAGATATTCGGGCACTTGAATCTCGCCGGCAATGGCGAGATAACATCGCGCGCCCGCACCCGAAACGCCGTCGATTTTCAAGATATCGCCAGCATTTGCTTGATGGCTTTGCCACGCAGCCAGCGCTTGTCCATTCAATTGAATATCGAACGCCGCGCCAGAAATGGCAATAACGGCATCGCAATTAAATTTAAGCGTTGGGCCCGACAACGTAATTTCTAACCCTGCGGCACCGTCGGCGTTGCCGACTAAACGATTCGCCAAGCGCATCGCCAGCGCGTCCATCGGGCCGGAAGGCGGCATGCCGACGTGCCAATAACCAATGCGCCCCGGATAGTCCTGCACGGTGGTTTGTATACCGGGCTCCAACACTTCGATGCTTTGTGCAACGTACTTGAGTGTTGATAGGTAACGTGTGGTCTGCCGCCCGTCGAAGAAAGTTTCGTCCGCCGCGATCTGACGCAAGTACCGAACATTCGTCTCGATACCAGCGAGTTGCGTATCGTCGAGCGCGGTGCCGAGTTTCACAATCGCCCGCTTGCGCGAGTCGGCTTTCACAATCACTTTGGCAATCATCGGATCGTAGTAAGGGGAAACTTCGCTTCCGCTGGATACCCAAGTTTCGACCCGCGCGTTTTTCGGAAAAGTAACCGCCGCTAACAAACCGCTGCAAGGCTGAAAATTCTTGCCGGGATCTTCGGCGTAGATCCGCGCTTGAATCGAATGGCCTTGGAACGTCGCTTGAAAATTGGAGAGATCGAGTTCGCCGACCGCTTGCCGTACCATCCATTGCACCAGATCAATGCCGGTGATTTCTTCGGTGACGCCGTGCTCCACTTGCAAGCGCGTGTTAACTTCGAGAAAGTAGAATTCGCCGTTACTCGAATCGTAGACAAACTCAACGGTACCGGCGGATTGGTAGCCGATCGCTCGGCCCAAGCGCTCCGCTGTGGCTGCCAATTGCCCGCGTTGCGAATCGCTTAATCCTGGCGCCGGCGCTTCTTCGATCACCTTCTGATTGCGTCGCTGCACCGAGCAATCGCGCTCGCCCAAACTCACGACGTTGCCACGTCCATCGCCAAAAATTTGTACTTCGATATGACGCGCGGCTTCGACGTATTTTTCCAAGAAAAGTCCGCCGGATTTGAAGGCGCTTTTGGCAAGCCGTTCAACGGATTGGAATGCCGAATGCAGCTCGTCTTCGCGCCACACCAATTGCATGCCGATTCCGCCGCCGCCCGCTGTACTCTTGAGCATGACGGGATAGCCGATGCGTGCGGCTTCGGCAATAGCCTGGTTAACATTCGCAAGCAAACCGGAGCCCGGCAGCAACGGCACATCATTTGCGGCGGCGAGTTCCCGCGCCGTGTGTTTTAGCCCGAATGCACGCATTTGTGCGGGTGTTGGGCCAATGAAAGTTAGCCCGTCATCGGCACAGGCTTGGGCGAAATCCGCATTCTCCGACAGAAAACCGTAGCCTGGATGAATCGCCTGCGCACCGCTTTTGTGGGCAGCCTGCAGAATGGCTTCGACGCGCAAATAACTTTCGTTCGCGGGCGATGGACCGATACGAATCACTTCGTCGGCATCGGTGACATGCCGCGAATGACGATCGGCATCGGAATAAACGGCGACAGATCCGATGCCCATGGTTTTCAGCGTCCGTGCGATACGGCAGGCGATCACGCCACGGTTTGCGATTAGGATTTTTTTGAACATTTCTCGGCTTCTAACCCTTGTTTCGGACGCTCATTAAGTTCTAGTGAGATTTTCGGAATTGAGTTACGACTTATTTACGGATCTAACGCCGACCCTCACCCGGCACCCTCTCCCCGGAGGGGAGAGGGGAATGAGCTCCCTCTCCCGCACGCGGGAGAGGGTTGGGGCGGGGTGGCCTAAGGCCATGAGGGTCGCAACTCATTCATGCCAAAAACTTCAAAGCGACAAAATCGAGCTTATTCGAACGTCCTTAGCTGCGGGTCGTCCCGCTCCTTGATAGCCGATTCACGGGTCGTCCCGCGCGGCCGCGATTATGCTTGGCCCCAAATCAACAACCGCAACGGTGTTGGGTTATAGGCATTACAGGGATTATTGAGTTGCGGACAATTCGAGATCAGACAGATCACGTCCGTCTCGGCGCGCATTTCGACATATTTGCCCGGGCCCGAAACGCCGTCGGCGAATGTTAGTTTCCCCTCAGGAGTCACCGGCACGTTCATAAAAAAATTGATGTTGCTGGCGATGTCGCGTTTAGCAATGCCGCAATGGGAATGGGTAGCCGTGTGTAAGAACGTATCGCGGCAACTGTGCATGTATTTTTTGTCGAGCGCGTAGCGCACGCTGTTGCTTTCCGACGCGCACGCGCCGCCGAGGGTATCGTGGCGGCCGCAAGTATCCGCGACGATGCTGAGCATCAAGTTGC
>JANOGO010000403.1:0-2048 GCA_031406045.1 Pseudomonadota bacterium | reverse complement strand
ACCGGGCTTCAAAACCAAGCTGCACCAAAAAGACATGAAGATTGTGATGGAAACAGCTGCCTCGATCGGATTAAATTTACCCGGCGCAGCATTGTTCGCGCAACACCTAAATGCGTTGATGGGCAGCGGCGACGGTGAAATGGATTCGTCCGCCGTGTTGAAAGTGATCGAGCGCGCCAGTTCTGCCAAGTCCGCTTAATTATTCACGTAAAAATGTGGAAGGCATCGCCAGGAGCCGCTCTGGTATTGCCTTCCAGCCATGTCATTGCCGCGAGGCAAGCAGGGAGCGCTTCCCCAAGCATCTATTCTAAAAATCTTGATCGAGTAGTCTGCGGTATCCTACGTTCTCGATATAACTTCTGAGGGCGTGATGGCTTACGACTTGGTAATCAAAAACGGCAGCGTGGTCGACGGAACCGGTGCTGCCGCCCGCCGCGCTGACATCGCTGTTACCGCCGGAAGAATCGTCGAGATCGGCAAAATTAGCGATAGCGCGAAGCAAACTATCGACGCCGCCGACTGTGTCGTCGCACCCGGTTTCATCGATCCGCATACGCACTACGACGCGCAAATTTGCTGGGACGCCGCCGTCACGCCCTCGCCGTGGCACGGCGTTACCAGTGTGGTGATGGGTAATTGCGGCGTGGGCATTGCGCCGTGTCGGCCCGGCGATCGCGAAATCGCGATGCGCGATCTGGTGAATGTCGAAGCGATTCCGTTCGATGTGTTGGAGCGCGGCATCGCTTGGGAATGGGAAAGCTTTCCCGAGTTTATGACCGCGGCGGCGCGCCGCCGGCCCGCGCTCAATCTTGGATTTTTAGCACCGCTCACGCCGTTTCGCCATTACGTCATGGGTGAAGCTTCCATGGAGCGCGCCGCCAGCGCTGCGGAAACCCAGGCCATCAGCGCCCTGCTCGGCGAGGCGATGGACGCAGGCGCGTTCGGATTTTCCAGCACGGTGCTGAATCAACACATGGGTTTCGGCGGACGGCCGCTGGCGTGCCGCAACGCGAGCCGCGAGGAATACGCCGCGTACTCAAACGTGCTGAAGCAAAAAAACAAAGGCGCCATCGAAATCGCACTCACGCGCCAAATCGCTGTATTGGAAGACGATCAATACGAGTTGCTCGATATATTGTTAGCCGAAAGCGCCCGGCCCGTTACGTTCATCGCCATGTTCGATCGCGACGACATTCCCGAGGCGGTGCGCGACACCTTGCGCAAAGCCGCGCCGCTCATCAAGCGCGGCGCACGCCCGCAGACTTCGCCGTTGCCGTTGACGCGCGAAGTGAATATGCGCAATCCGTTTTCCTTCGCGCCGTTTCCGTCGTGGAGCCGCGTGTTCGCGGATCAATCCAAAGCAGCGCAGATGGCGGTCTATGGCGATCGCGCGTTTCGCGATCAGTTTCGCGAAGATCTAAAAAAGCCGTTAACTTTTGGTAACTGGTCGCGCGTTCGGGTCCACGAAGTTCATTCCGCGCATCTGAAACATTTCGAAGGCCAGACCATCGCCGACATTGCGAAAGCGCAGGGCAAGGACGGCGTCGATGCGTTTCTCGACCTGACTTTGCAAGACGATCTGGAAATCGAATTTACCCTTTCCACGTTCAATCATCGGGTCGATCGCATGAAAGAAATACTCGCCAATCCCGATATTCTCATCGGCCTCGGTGACGGCGGCGCGCACGTCGATATGTTGTGCGATTCCGGCTATCCCACCTATCTGCTCGGCACGTGGGTACGCGAGCATCAAGTGCTAACGCTTGAAGAAGGCGTGCGGCGATTGACGTCCGATCCGGCAGATTTTTACGGCATTCGAGATCGCGGTCGGCTCAAACCCGGCCTTGCCGCCGACATTACGATTTTCGATCCAAGCACCGTAGGCTCGGGCAATCGCGGCGAGCGGCGCTACGATCTGCCGGGCGGCGCCAAGCGCATGGTGATGCCGTCGCGCGGCGTGTTATACACGATCGTGAATGGCGAATGCGTGTTTGCAAACGGGCGTTTGACCGAAGCCAGAGCGGGACAAGTGCTGCGCTCGTAATTCC
>JANOGO010000299.1:0-1937 GCA_031406045.1 Pseudomonadota bacterium | reverse complement strand
GGGAGTATTGTCCCCTCGCCCCTTTGGGGAGAGGGGTGGGGGTGAGGGGCAAGCCCTTATTATTACAAACATCGGTCAAATCAGGTTCATGAAAAGGAGCGCTTTGTGCGACGAAGCAATCTCGTATTCTGTGCCGGCTGAAATCGAAATTGCTTCGTCGCTACGCGCCTCGCAATGACCAAATACGTTGGGTGAGGTGGTTATTCAACAGCCCAAATTCAACAACATGCTCTGGTCCGTCTACTCTTCCGCTTTTCGCTTCGCGTGGGACTATTGGCAACGCTGGCCGTGGGCGCTTGCTGCCGTATTTGCAACGCGCATCGGCTCTACGCTGGTCGACGTCACGGTGCCGATCGCTGCCGGGCGTTTGGTGGAAGCTGCTTCTACAACGCCGGCTGAAGGCATGCAAAATGCGCTCTCGGCGCTGATGCTTTTCTTGCTTCTCGCCGCATTGGTACCGCTGATTCGCTATATACATTTACGCTTGTGGAATCGGCTCGCGAGCAATGTGTTGCGCCAAATTGTCTACGATGGTTTTGCATCAGTGCAACGCTTCTCCGCCGATTGGCACGCGAACGCCTTCGCCGGCGCCACGGTGCGAAAGATTACCCGCGGCATGTGGGCGTTCGATTCGTTCGGCGACACGTTAATGTTCGGCTTGATTCCCGCGCTGGTCGTGGCGTTCGGTGTAACGATTTTATTCGCGTGGCGCTGGCCGGTATTGGGACTGGTCGCCGGAACGGGCATCACGATTTTTATCGTGGCAAGTGTGTGGTTATCAGTCGGCTGGGTTGCGCCCGCTGCCCGCAATGCGCAGGAATCCGATTCGCGCATCGGCGGTTATCTTGCCGACACGATCGGCGCGAACGCAATAGTAAAAGCTTTCGGCGCAGAAGCGCGCGAACAAGGCGCGTTCGCCGAGATCGCGGATACCTGGCGCAGCCGCTCGCTGTTGGCTTGGAATCGCAGCGTCGACACGGGTCTCATTCAATCGACCATTCTCTGGCTGTTGCAAGGTGCGTTGCTCGGCTGCGGTCTGTGGCTATGGGTTAACGGCCGTGCGACTGCCGGCGATATCGCCTATCTCGTGGCGACTCAACTCATGATCAACGGCTATTTACGCGATGTGGGTCAGCACGTACGCAACTTGCAAAAATCCGTCAACGAAATGGAAGATGTCGTCGCCTTCCGCGCAACGCAATCGGACGTGCGCGATCGCACCAACGCGATGGCGCTGAAAGTTCCACGCGGCGGCATCGAGTTTAACGACGTCACGTTCCGCTACGTCGGACAATCGGAGCCGTTGTATAACGAGCTGTCAATCACGATTCGCCCAGGTGAACGCGTTGGCCTGGTCGGCCATTCCGGCAGCGGCAAAAGCACGTTCGTTAAACTGATTCAGCGGCTCTACAACCTTGATAGCGGGCGTATTTTGATCGATAGCCAAGACATCGCCCACGTGACCCAAGAAAGTTTGCGCCAAGCCATCGGCTTGGTGCCGCAAGAAGCGGTGTTGTTCCATCGTTCACTTGCGGAAAATATTTCTTATGGCCGCCCCGACGCCGACTACGAGCAGGTCGAGAAATCAGCGGAACTCGCGTACGCCAATGAGTTCATCGATCGCTTACCGCTGCGCTACGAAACGCTGGTGGGCGAGCGCGGTATCAAACTTTCCGGCGGTGAGCGTCAACGCGTCGCGATCGCTCGCGCGATTCTCGCCGGCACGCCGATTTTGATTTTGGACGAAGCAACATCGAGCCTAGATTCCGTGTCCGAATCATTAATCCGCGACGCACTCGACCGGCTCACCAAAGGGAGGACGACATTAGTCATTGCTCATCGGTTGTCCACTGTACAACGGCTAGATCGTATTCTCGTATTCGATCATGGCCGAATCGTCGAGCAAGGCACTCACGCTGAACTCATCGCGCGGCCAA
>JANOGO010000272.1:0-32979 GCA_031406045.1 Pseudomonadota bacterium | reverse complement strand
TTCCCGCTTTCGCGGGAATGACAGTTAAACAAGGAGTTTGATTTGAGTAAACTGCATCACCCTGCAAACACGATATTGCAACATCTCGACGGCTTTCGCGTAGAAATTAGCACTGAAAAAGAGCGCGCCGACGTCATAATTGATCGCCCGCCGTTCAACATCATTCACATGCCGCAGCGCGATAAATTGCGCTTGGTGTTCGAGGCATTGGACGCCGATCCCAGCGTGCGCGTAATCGTGTTGCGTGCGATCGGCGAACATTTTTCCAGCGGCGGCGACATCAAAGGCTTTCTCGAAGCCTCGCCCGAACATGTCTCCAAACTCGCATGGAACATCGCGGCTCCGGCTCGTTGCAGCAAACCCGTCATCGCAGCCAATCGCGGTTATTGTTTCGGCGTTGGATTTGAAATATCCCTGGCGTGTGATTTTCGTATCGTAACGCAAACGACTCAATACGCTTTGCCCGAACAAAAGCTCGGGCAAATCCCCGGCTCAGGCGGCTCGGCGCGGCTGCAAAAGATGATCGGCATCGCACGCACTAAAGATGTGGTCATGCGCTCGCGCCGGATTTCGGGACAACAGGCTTACGATTGGGGTATCGCAACGGAATGCGTAAAGGACGGCGAGTTGGAAAAAGCTACCGACGCGCTGGTCGAAGAATTGCGCAGCTTCTCGCCGCTGGCGCAACGCGCGGCGAAAAAATTATTGAACGACTCGGAAGATGCGAGCTTAAGCGTCGCGATCGAATTGGAAGGCCAATGCTATAGCCGTTTGCGCACGTCGGACGATTTTCGCGAAGGCGTGGAAGCGTTTCACGGCAAGCGCAAAGCGCAGTTCAAGGGCAGTTAAGCGCGATGGTGGGCGCACTTTATCAATGCTTGATGACGGAGATTTTTCCGGCGGCGATTCGCAACGATGCCGAGTTAGTCGCAACGGCCAACGCATTTAAAGGCACCATCGAGTTTCGCGGCGAGGAATTGCATTTTACTTTACCCGCGCTGTTCGATTTTTTGATCGCGCAGACGCCGGATTGGCCGGCGCAGGAAAAGGCCGTGCGGCGGCGCGATTATCTGCGCTTCCGAAAAATAATCTATAAAAATCCCACTAACGAGACGCTAGGCAAACAAGGTGCGGAAGTCGAGATTGCGTACTTGCATGACGACCATGAACTCACGGTCTATCGCCTGGTGCGCAAGCGGGACGAAAAATAAACTCCTCGCGGCACGTTCAGGACGCCTCTTTTATTAGGCATTCTGCGGCCCGTAGGCCGAAGAAACTGCTTCTATTCCCCCGGCAAAGCCGATTCTTCGCGGAGTTTACCCTCGAGCGCAGCGAAGGGCTCAGAATGACAGACTTCTGATTTTTAAAGATTCCCTTAAGCCTTCGCTGCTTGCGATTGTGATACGCTCGCTCGCCAAGACTAACTCGAATTCACGAGGCATCCATGCCGTCCTCCACCCCGCTAACATCCACCGAGCCGCAACTCAGTTTCCCAAAACGCGCGTGGCGCCTGACCTATCCCTACTGGCAATCGGAGGAAAAAGTTCGCGCTTGGGGATTGTTGATTTTGATCGTTGTATTAGGTTTACTTTCGGTTTATCTAACCGTTTTGTTTAATGATTGGTATCAACGCTTTTATGACGCTCTAGAAAAAAAGAATTCGCCGGTCTTCTGGCACGAGATCGGAACCTTCTCTTGGCTTGCAGTGTTATGGGTCATTGTTTCCGTCTACCGCGTGTACTTTCAGCAAATGTTGGAAATGCATTGGCGAAATTGGTTGAATAAGGATTTTTTGTCATCGTGGCTGCATGATCGTGCGTACTATCGGATGCAATTGACCGGTAGCAGTACCGACAACCCCGACCAACGTATCGCCGAAGACCTCAAATTATTTACGGGGATGACACTATCCCTGAGCCTCGGGTTTCTCAATTCCGCCGTCACGCTTATTTCGTTCGTTGGAATTCTCTGGACGATATCCGGTCCGTTGAGTTTCACATTCGCCGGTATGAATCTCACGATTCCAGGGTACATGGTGTGGGGCTGCCTTGCTTACGCGATCATTGGTTCCGTAGTGACGCACTGGTTGGGCCGGCCGCTGATCGGCCTTAACTTTTCGCAGCAACGTTTTGAAGCGGACTATCGATTCGGATTAGTGCGATTACGCGAAAATGCCGAAGGTGTTGCACTCTACGCGGGCGAAGCGAGCGAAGAAAAAAATCTGCTTGAGCATTTCGGTAGCGTACTAGGCAATTGGTGGGCATTAATCCGATCGCAAAAACGCTTAGGTTGGTTTACTTTCAGCTACGGCCAGGCCGCGGTTATTTTTCCTTTTTTATTGGCCGGGTCTCGCTATTTGAGTGGCGCGATCACGCTCGGCACGCTGATGCAAATTAGTTCCGCATTTGGCCAAGTCAAGGACGCACTGTCGTGGTTTGTCGATAACTATGTGAATATCGCGCCTTGGAAGGCGAGCGTCGATCGCTTGCTCACTTTTCGCGATTCGATCGACCTCACTAGGGCGACGACTGGGAATTTGGACAGCATACGAATCGAGCATGGTTTGGAAGAAACGATTTCATTGAATCAACTTAATCTAAGTTTGCCCAATGGGGCTACCATTTTGAAAGACGCCAATGCGCAAATCAAAAACGGCGAGCGTGTGCTGATTTCTGGCACTTCCGGCGCGGGTAAGAGCACGTTGTTCCGCGCGATCGCCGGCATCTGGCCGTTCGGTAGCGGACGTATCGGCCGCCCAGAGGCTAAGCGTACTTTGTTCTTGCCGCAAAAACCTTATCTGCCGATCGGCTCATTGCGCGACTCGGTGAGCTACCCGGGTAAGCCCGGTGAGTTTTCTGACCAAGCGATTATTGCGGCATTGCGCGCTTGCAAACTAGAAGCGTTGGCGTTGCGGCTGGATGAGCAGCAACATTGGGGTCAACAGCTTTCGCCCGGCGAGCAGCAACGCTTGGCGTTTGCGCGCGCCTTATTGCATAAACCCGATTGGTTGTTTATGGACGAGGCGACTTCGGCGTTGGACGAGGCTACGGAGCAAGAAATGTATCGTTTGCTTAACGAACAACTCCCACACTCGACTTTTATCAGTATTGCTCATCGACCCAACGTCGCTGCATTTCATACGCGGCGCATGGTGATTTCGCCGGGTGACGACGGGACGATGGCGTTACGGTCAGCTTAACTCATTTTTTTGATTCCGAAAAACTACTAAGACTTGTCATGACGTCCGCGCAAGGGTAACCTTACTCACGAGGGCCAAACACTTCGTTGAGTGGTTTTCTCGGCCTGGAAAATACGATCAAAATCGTTTGGCGAGGGTTCATGTTGGTATTGATTGAATGCCGATCAACGATTATTCAACCGCCCGGTTGGATATTGCCGGGGTACGCTTTTCGCCCTCTCTTTGTCAAATCTATTCGTTTCCGCTCTGTTGTACCTGCCGCCTCTGCCACTCGTCTTCGGACGTCAACTCACTAACAGGAGATAACAAGTCATGCCGCAACTTAACATCAATGGGCAAAGTTTTTTCGCTGACGCGCCGCTTGATACGCCGCTATTGTGGATTATCCGCGAGGACTTACGGCTGACCGGAACGAAGTATGGCTGCGGGCTCGGTGTGTGCGGTTCATGCACGGTGCATATTAATGGTGAAGCCGTGCGTTCTTGCCAAGTGAAGGTTGGTGATGTGGCGGGCGCGGCAATCACTACGATCGAAGGTTTACATCCGGCCAACACCCATGCGGTCCAACAGGCTTGGATCGAACATCAGGTGCCGCAATGCGGCTACTGCCAATCGGGCCAAATTATGCAGGCGGCGGCTTTGTTGGCGCGCAACCCGAATCCTACGGACACCGAAGTAGTGCAATGGATGAATGGCAATCTGTGCCGTTGTGCTACGTATTCGCGCATTGTCGGTGCAGTCAAGCGCGCGGCGGAAATCGCCCGCGGAGGAGCAAAACATGTCTAGAGAAAATTCCCAAGGCATCACTCGGCGCGAATTTTTGATTCGCTCCAGCGTTACCAGTGCCGGCGCGGTTCTCGGCATTGCTTTTGGCACCAACATACTCGCCGGCGGCGACGCGCAAGCCGCCGTCGCAACGCAAGCGTTCACCCCAGCAATTTGGTTCACCATTACACCCGACGGCAAGACCGTCATGCACGTCGTCAAGGCGGAGATGGGCCAACACATCGGCACGGCATTTGCGCAGGTCATCGCCGAAGAGTTAGAAGTGAAATGGGGCGATATACGCCTCGATTTACCGGTGGAAAGCAACGAAACGTTCGGCACCTATGGCCTAGCTTATACGGTGAATAGTGGCAGCGTGACGACCGAGTTCGATCGCATTGCGCGCGCGGGTGCGGCGGGCCGCATCGCACTTATCGAGGCCGGCGCTAAGTTGCTCAACGCGAAGGAATCCGATTGCTTTGCGGCCAACAGCAAGGTGGTGCACCGACCTTCCAAACGCTCGGTGTCCTACGGGGAAATTCTGCAAAAAGTAACGATCGACCGCAAATTCAGCTACCCCGATGACTTAAAAAATATCAAGCTCAAGAGTCCGAAAAAATACGAAATCATCGGCAAGTCTATTCCTGCGCTCGATATTCCCGCAAAGACCAATGGCCAGGCGAAGTATGGCATCGACGTGTTTTTGCCGAATATGGTGTACGGCGCGTTGGTGATTCCACGTTCACGCTATGGTGCAAAAGTAACGGGTATCGACGATACCGAAGCGAAGAAAATTCCCGGGTTTGTGAAAGCCGTACAAGTCGATAACGCGCTCGGGAAATGCACCGGATGGGTGATCGCGCTCGCGGAGAAATTCCCGCAGGCCATGCAAGCGGCGAAGGCATTGAAGGTTACCTGGGATGAGGGCCCCTATGGCAACTTAAGTAGCGCTGATTTGAAAGCCGAGTACCAGCAAATGCAATCTGATCCGACGAAGGCGGAAGGCGCATGGGTGCTTGAGGGCGATGTAGATAAGGCGCTGGGCGAAGCGGATAAAACGTTGGAATTTGAATACACCACCGAGATGGTTTGCCACGCGACGATGGAGCCGCTCAACGCGACAGTGCAACAGGTCAACGACGAATGGCATGTCTACACCGGCACGCAGGGTGCATCGTTCGCGCGCATGACCTTGACCGGTTATCTGGCTACGGTGCTCAAGCAAAAGCCGGAAGAAATAAAAATCTTCATTCACAACCAACTGGTCGGCGGCGGCTTCGGCGGCAAACAGGATTACGACGAAATTCTTGCGGCGGCGTTCTGCGCAAAAGAGGCGGGGCGGCCGGTGAAATTAATTCAAACACGCGAATCGAATTTCGCCACGAGCTTCCCGCGCACGCCCACTTTCCATAAGCTCAAAGCCGGAATCAAAGGCGGCAAGCTCGCGGCAATGAATCACGACATCGTTTGCGGCTGGATGGGCGCGCGCTTCGGCGTCGGAAAAAAGTTCGGCAGCGATTGGTTACAGCAAGATTCATGGGACGGACGCAAGGCCGATATTGATCAATGGTCCATTGGCGGCAGCGACCATTGGTATCATCTGGACAATCATCGCGTTCGCGCGTGGAACAACGACAAGACCACGTGGGCGGTACAGGCCAGCGCACTGCGCACCGTGTCAAACTCGTACAACATGTTCGTAGTGGAATCGTTCATGGACGAGGTGGCCCATTCGCTGGGGCGCGATCCGTTAGAGTTTCGCCTATCGATGTTGAACGGCAAAGGCGGCAATCGCGGTATTCCTAATAGCGGCCATAAGGCGGGCACGCCATCGGATTACTACATGGATCAACTTTGGATTTCGCTGCCGTGGACCAAGGAAGGTTCGTGGCCCATGTATGAATCCTCGACGGTAGGCGGCGCTTTGCGCTTGGCCAATGTACTCAAGGTTGCGGCGAAGAAAGCCGGTTGGGGTACAAAAAAGTTACCACCGAACACTGCAATGGGCATTGCCGTGTCGTCAGCGGAAGAGCGGCAAAGTCCAACGTGGGTCGCCGGCATCGCCGAGGTGACGGTGGATCCGGCAACGGGCAACTTCAAAATTAATCGGCTCACGATCGCCATGGACATGGGGATTGCGGTCAATCCCATGAACATCAAAGCGCAGATTCAAGGCAGTGCGCTGTGGGGTGCGAGCCAGATTTTGTCGGAGAAATTGACGCTGAAAAATGGCGCGTTCGAGCAAACTAACTTCCATGAGTATGTGCCGATTCGCCTGCAAGACATACCGCAGATCGACGTGGAGATCGTGCAATCGGAGCGCCACCCGAGCGGCGTCGGCGAGCCGGCTTCTACGGTTGTTGCGCCCGCGGTTGCTAACGCTATTTTCAACGCAGTTGGTTCCAGGGTTAGGCAGATGCCGATCACCGCGGAAGCGGTGTTGAAAGGAATGAGCAAGAAAGCCTAAGGTGGTTAAGTTCTGCGCTAGAATCGGGTGAGAGATTAGCGCTCTCGCCCGTTTTTTTGACGCTCGAATTTTTGAGGAGCTTGCATCGATCCGCTCTTACTATCGGCTGCAGATCTTTCGGAAGAATATCGTTCCCGACGCCTTTCGCCGGTCGAAGTCACCCGCGCCGCGTTGGAACGTATCGCAAAGCTGAACCCGATCTACAACGCCTTTTGCTTAGTTGATGAAGCGGCCGCACTCGCAAGCGCACGCGCATCGGAACAGCGTTGGCTCAGCGGCAAACCCTTGGGGCCGGCCGATGGGGTACCGACGACAGTAAAAGATCTGATATTGGCGAAAGGATGGCCCACGTTGCGCGGCTCGCGCACTATCGATCCACATCAGCCATGGGACGAAGATGGGCCGCCGGTGGCGCGGTTACGTGAACAAGGCGCGATTATTTTAGGCAAGACCACCACATCGGAATTCGGCTGGAAAGGCGTCACCGACAGCCCACTCAGCGGCGTGACATTAAATCCTTGGGACAAACATCTCACGCCCGGCGGCAGCAGCGGCGGCGCGGCGGTTGCCGCAGCGCTTGGCACGGGCACCCTCAACGTTGCAACCGACGGCGGCGGCTCAATCCGCATCCCCGCAAGTTTTTGCGGATTGTTCGGAATCAAGCCCACTTGGGGCGTCGTTCCCGTGTATCCGCACTCGCCGGCGTGGACGCTATGGCATCAAGGCCCGATCTGCCGCACCGTCTCGGACGCGGCGTTAATGCTCACGCTCATCACGCAGCCGGATGGACGCGACTGGGCCGCAGCGCCACCGCTCGGTATCTACTACACGCAAGGCTTGGACAAAGGTGTAAAGGGGTTACGCATCGGCTTTAGCCCCACACTGGGTTACGCAAAAGTGGACACCGAAGTAGCAAAGCTCGTCGAGCGAGCGGTGAATGAGTTTACTCAGTTAGGCGCCCATGTCGAAGAGATTGATCTGAAGCTCGACGATCCCATCGCCATCATGCAGCCGTTGTGGGCAGTTGCGCTGGCGTTAGCCGTTGCGCCGATGTCGTCCGCGCAGCGGGCGCTGTGCGATCCCGGCATGTTGGAGTTATCCGAGCCGGGATTCAAATTAAGCGCACTCGAGTATCGCCAACTGGAACGCGCGCGCGATGCCTTTGGTCGGCGCATGATCGGGCTGCACGATCAATACGATTTGCTGATTACACCGCAATTGGCGACGACCGCATTCGCCGCCGGCCACGAAGTGCCACCGGGCAGCGATATGAAACGCTGGTGGCAATGGTCGCCGTTTACCTATCCGTTCAATTTAACCCAACAACCGGCAGCGACCGTTCCATGCGGCTTCGCGGCAAACGGCTTGCCGGTGGCGATGCAAATTGTCGGCGCAAAATTTGCGGATGCGTTAGTGCTGCGCGCGGCGCGCGCCTATGAAATCGCGCATCCATTTCTGTTGCCTCAAATTCCCTAAGTCAGTCGGCTCGAGCACGAGGCTAACACGGGCTGGCCGCACATGCAGAATTTGAATTCGCACTTTTTTTACTGATACCTGTCATAAAACCTTGATGCATCCCTGACGCCCACGACCGAGGCTGAGTGAAAACGCTTAAAAATCTCTCCTCACATCAAAAATGGGGTACCTGAAACCTTTCGGCGCTCGACGTCGCGTCGAGGCCGTTCTGTGAGGTCGATTTTTTCTTCTCGCTTTTCCAGCGATGTTTTCACACAGCCTCGACCCAAAGCGGTCTCGTGCAGTGCACAACCCGCTGTCGAGTCAGGCCGTATAACCGACCTTCGCGCACCACAGGCCGGTCAGCACCTGACAACTGTCCTTGTCTAGGCAGGCTGGCGGACCGAGATCCCTCGGATCCGTCGTTGGCGCGTCAACGTGTATGGACGTCAAGAATGGGCACCTGGCTCTATCGTAAGCACCACTTCCCAAACGCTTATTCGAGAATCACTGCGCATTGTTTGTCAAACGCGAAGAAGTCGCGACAAACGAATCTATTTGATTCCTTCGGCAAAGTTCGATGAAATTTTCACAAGCGCCACATCGTTACGGAGACTTCTTTCATTGCGCTCGGTCGCTGATCTACATCAAGGCGCAACGACGACACGTTGACCGTTAGGTGTCTGTGCGATGACCAACTTAGCATTGTGATAAGCGGTGTTCCAATCAGCCAATTTGACCCAGGCCTTACGCGGCGCATCGAACCACCACAGCACTTGGTTCCCCGATGTGTTGCCGGCGAGGGGGCCCGTGAGGAATAATTGGCCACCTTGGCTAATCAAGCGCGCGCTGTCGCGGTAGCTTGCCAATCGATCCGGTAATGGCAACATGCGCCATTTGCGCCCATCGGGGCTCGATATCGTCAATCCGAGGACATCGTCGATTTGTTTTTCGCCCTTGAACGAACCCGCATGCACGACACCCAGTTGCACGACACGACCGTCATCCAGCACCGCTGCTTGTGTGGCGCCGAATCCGGTCGACGCAGACTGTCGCCAAGCACGCGTAGTGGGGTCGTAAATTTCGTAGCGCCGCGCCGGCTGTTGATCGCCGAAACCCCGATACTTTCCCGGCTCGCCAGCGATCGCGATCATATGCGCGCTCATTTGACCGCCAGCTACAATGATGCGGCCGTCAGGGAGTATGCGCACGATGAAATTGCCGCTGTGGCTTAGGCCCAAATCGGCGAACGGCTCGACCCGCACGGTCGTGCCGTCCAGATGCAGGCGAGTCGCGCTGCTCTGGTTGACCGCCAACAGATCACCATCGATAAACTGGCCGTATACAGTACCGGCTGCGTGGAGCGCCACCGTGTCGGTGCCTGCGATCGTCACGCTGCGCCATGATCGCGACTTCGGATCGTAGTGTTCGGCTGGCAAGCCTACCTGCTTCGGCGGGTTGTAGCGAGCGATTTCGCCGCCGAGTACGACAGCGCGTCCGCCGGGTAGCCAGAATGCTTGGGCGCCGCTGCGATTCAGACTCAGCGCCGGTAGTGCCTCTGGACCGAACTGATCGCGATCGAGTGCATCGACCGATGCGGTCGAAACCCAACCCGGGTCGGCAGCGGTGACACCCCCTGCGATCAGCGCACGGCCGTCCGTGCCGATTGCGAGTGCGGTGTTCCTACGTTGCAATTGCACGCCGCCAGCACCGGCTGATCGATAGCCCTGCATTCGCAGCCCGATTCGTTCGACGACGTAGTCGGGCTGCCGATTTTGGCCCCGTGGTTCGTGGACGCCACCAAACAAAGCGGCCCACGGCGCGCCGTTCGCGTCACGGTACGGCAGTAGTTGCGCGCCGACGCGATAGCCGCGCATTTCCCCAACCGTCGACCAGCGCTGTGCGATTGGATCGAGCGAGTGCAATTGTGCATTGGTACCACCGCCGATCAACAGTGTCGGGCCGTTAGCGCCGGCCAACCAGACCGCCCGATGGTTGGCCACCGGTGTCGGCAATTTCGGATACGTTCGCCAGGTACCGTTGCGCGGATCGAAGACTTCGACACTGTCGTCGGCATCGCTGTTCGAATGCGACGTCCAGCCGCCGACGGCCAGCGCCCGCCCGTCCGGCAGCAGGGTAGCGGTAAACGACGCGCGCGCGGCGTTCATCGAACCGGTCACCTGCCACTGCTTGGTCGCCGGGTCGAACAAGAAGCTGTCTGCCAGGCAGCCCATACAGGCATTGAACCATGCCTCGGTGCCGCCGGTCGCGAGCACCTTGCCATCATTGAGGGTGACCAATTGGAAGCCCCGACGGGGTGGACCCGGTAAGTCGGCAACTCGTGCGACCTCGATCCGTCCGCCGATGACCCGTACGATCTCGGAGGCGGTCGTACGAGCGTTGTCTTTGTCGAGACCGGTGGTGCGATAAGCCCAACGTAGCGTTCCACCGACCACCAGCACGCTGCCGTCGCCAAGCTTGACCGTCTGCGCGTTGAAGCGCGGCACAGACAATTCACTGCTAAGTACGCTGCCATCGTGTCGATGTAACACCACCGTGTTCAAGCCGATCTCTTGCCCCGTACTTTCTTCGCGCATACCGCCTACGCATAACAGGCCTTCGGCGACCAACTGTGGCGCACACTTGAGAGGCAACTGGCGCCCAAGCGGCGCTTCCTTGACGTGCCCGTCGGCGGGCCAATAGCGCACGGTTCGGTCTTCGCTCGGAAAGAGATAACTGCCATCACCCATCGGAAAACCGACTTCGCCGACGATCAAGTACTTCGGATTCTGTTCGTGCCAAGGTTTGAATGGTTCGGCGCGTCGCTGCTGACCGAGCGCACCACGCGGGCTCACTGCCAACAGCATCAGCGCGACAGCAATCGCAGCGCACACGCGCATCGCACGAGCTGGGCTCATCTCGGGCGACCTTGTGGAATCAGTTCGAACGCGGCCGCCTGGCCAACCAACATGCTGGGCTCGGCATTCGAGGACAGGAACAACTCTGCCCGCATACGGCCCGAATCGAGCACGACCAACAAATCGGTCTTGCCGTCGCCGTCGAGGTCACCCGCCCAAAGCAGATAGGATTCCGACTCCAATTGCGCCGGCTTAGCGTCTTCATCTTGCTCATCGCCTTGGCCTCGACCTGAAGCAAGACGGCCGAGTACCTGTCGTGCTTTACCGACGCGCAGTTCGAGTTGTAACCCACCGCTGGCGTCGATCACCGGCGCCAATACTTCGGCACCGACCGGCCCGCTACGAATCAACACTTCGAGATCGCCGGGCCCGTCAGGCGTGGACAGTTTCGACTGACCGTCGAAATAGGTGATGACCGGGCCGGGCTTTAGCCAGGCGAATTCCGCGTCTTGGCCGAGCAACGCAATCAAGCGGCCGGACGCTGAGCCGGGCGCCCATCGCCAACTGATTCGCTGACCCGGTTCCGAGCGGGTGGACGCGACGATCTTGCGAATCGGAGCAACGTGCATCACTTGTTGAGTCAGAGCGCAGCGCTTGCGTTCGCACCCAAGTGCCAACCAGCGCGAACCGGACGCGAAATAGCGGCCAGCGACTTCCCAGGCGCCGTTTTCTGGCGGCGCTGTGAACATCTGTAGCGTGCCATCCATGAACGGCACCTGCGCGCGCGGGTTTCGGACAAGGACATGCACATCGGCACTGTTTGGGTTGTCAGCGCTGCGCGCAGGTTTGCGGTCCGACCCATCGGGGGCGACTTGATCCGCGTCATCAGCGGGCGACATCCCAGGCACGTTTTGCAATTGTGCGAGCGCCTCGGCCTGCGGGGCGACGAATTCCGGGCTACTGCACGGTAGTTGACCTTCGGCAATCACGATGCGTTCGAGATGGATCATGCGGTGGCGCGCACCCTTGGCGTCGCGCCAGCGCCCGTCGAGCCGATCGATCTCATCGCGGCCGCTGGGTTCGAGCTGCCAGCGACCAGTGACCCGCCCGTCGAGCTGCTCGGTCCAGCGCTTCGATTGTTCGCCAAGCAGCCGAATCGGCCGGCCGACACCGCGGTAATAGTAGGACGCGGCGCCGTCCGGGTTCATACAGGCGACGACTTCGCTGGTCCCCAATAGGCCGTGCCAAACACCGGCGATACTATGCGCGCGCACCGTAGTGGCGGCACGCTGCGCGGCCGCGCAGATACCCCACGGATCGCCAGTCACCGCTACCTGGGTCTGCGGACATTTCTTGCCCAGTGCGATGACCATCGTACGCGTGTCGGCATTTGCGTCGGCTTTCGCTATGAACGCGCGCAAGCCTTCGAGTTCACGCAATTTTTCTGGCTGCCGCGCGGCTTGCACATAGCGTGCGGCAACCCAATCCGTCGGCATCGCACCGCAGCTATTCGCTTCGCGCTCGAGCTTAGTCAGTGCGTAGCCGAACCAAAACTCGGGCCCTGGTCCGGCCAACTGCTGCTCCGCAAGTCCGCAGCCGGCTACTTGCGCGTGCAATCGACCGTGAGCGAACAAGCTTTTCGCGACTTCGTCGGGTCTAGTCGTGGCGTTCAGAATTCGCCAGGGATCGGCAAACTGCCGGCTCTGCGAATCGCTGACCAGATAGTTCGTGCGACCCTGCATTAGCCACTTGGAGCGGCCCATCATGATCGTGTGCTTGAGCACCGCACCGATGCTGCGATCGATCTCGCCGGCCGGCCACTCATTTGGCCGATCCAACAGCACCGGCAACTTCGCCGTGAGAAAGAACACTTTCAGCAGGGTCGCGCGCTGCAGTTCGCGCACCTGGGCACGCTCGGCGTCGCTTAGGTTTCCCCGCTGGCGGTTCGGTGTGTCAGACCCCCGGCGATCGCGCAATACTTCGGGAATCATGACTTCGGTAGACGGATTGAACTCGGGTTCGAGTCGCTTGATTAAGTCGGGCAATTCGCGTTGGCGCGGGTTGAGCGACACCAAAGCGTGTAGCAATGGCAGACAGCGATCAGGTCCGGTGCCCGCGCAGCCGACTTTCTTCAACTGCCCACTGAGCAGCCGTTCGAGGATTGCGGCCGACTGTTTGCCGCGCGCAGTATCGGGTGAGCCTTCAAAAGACGACATCCCGGACTCGGATTGTTTGCGCACACAAACGCCGAAGTCGAATGCATTGGGAGGTTCGTACATGCCGCCGTTTTCCATTGCCCATAACATCGGATCGTCATGAAGAACGCTCCACGCGGGCGGCGCCAGACAACTGAACAGAGCAATCATCGCGCCGGCCTGGGGCGCCCAGTTCGCATCGGCATAGAAGTGCTGCGGTGAATTTGCGCGCTGCGCACCCGACTTGGTCGGTAAGTACTTAGAGTCGTTCGGATACCAGCGTGTCCACATGGCTACGGCTTGCGACGGGCTGAGCAGTGGCATTAGCTCCCAACTGCCTGCCTGATCAAGTAGCGTCTCCTTCTCTGGGCGCTCATCGATATTGGCAAACTCGGGCATTTTGAGCATCCGCTTCAATTTGTCCGGCGTTAATGTGCGCCAACCGTGCCGCGTCAAGTCCCTGGCGCTGGCCCCTAGCCGAACGACTTTGGCGGTTTGGGCTTCGGCGACAATCGTGTCGAATTCTTGCTTGGATAGTGGCATGGCCGACGATGCTCTGCTCTGCGCCCAGGCGGTCGTCGCAATCGACGTGCTGGCAAAGCTCAGCACCAGCGCGACGCCAAGAATGATGCATTTTGGCACGCTGCACGTCGCGCGCGACCTAGGTGAGGTGAAAGTCACTGCAATCTTTCGGATTGGCTGGAAGCGAACTGCCGTGCGTGCCGCTTTAAACATGAGTTCGATTATAGCAATGCTCGAGCCGAACACACGCGTGCCGTCAGGCTTCTGCTGCGACAGCAGTCACGCCCGCGTTGAGGCGATATTGTTCGCGCGGTCAAAATTGCGCTTGATCTGGCGTTTTTCCCAGATCCTGTGCGCGTCTACAACCCGCGTGAAGCCCTCAAGTGCCTTGTCCGAATTTTTTTCTTAGCTCAGCGTCGGTTGGAGGTTCGAAGCACGTTGGCATACGGTAGTAGCCGAAATGGAATGCGATGGTTGCGTCGTGTCATCCAGAGCTCCGTGCCGCGAGTGTCGGCTTGACTACGGAACTGACCTATTGCGCTGCACAACGCACTTCACACTTATGGCCGAAATCAGAATCCCTCGCGGCAAACTGACCGGCAAGTTGCGCAACATCCAGCGGCTCTCGTTGCTGGGCCTAGACGAAAGCGGCGCACCCATCGGCGCCTGCGGTTGTCCTCATACTTTAGAAATCGCCATCCGAACCAGAATGAAACGCATCAGGCCGTTACGGAATCACCGGCGGCTGATAACTTAGCGTGCCCGCCAAAATCCATAACAGAAATAGCACCACCGGCACATGCACGATAAATTGAGTAAAGGTATAGCCGATCAAGTCGCGCGCCTTCAAACCCAAGATACCGAGCAAAGGTAACATCCAAAACGGGTTGATTAAATTCGGCAACGCTTCTGCGGCGTTATAGACTTGTACGGCCCAGCCGAGATGCACCTTAAGGTCGATCGCCGCTTGCATCACATAAGGCGCTTCGATAATCCATTTACCGCCGCCTGACGGCACAAAAAATCCGAGAATGGCTGAGTAAATGCCCATTAAAATCGGATAGGTTTCGGTTGAGGCCAAGCCGACAAATACGCTGGCAAGATCGTGCGAAAGCGAAAATCCGGCCGCACCTTTCGGTTCCGTCAGCATGGCGGCGATGCCGCCATAGAGCGGAAACTGAACCAAGATACCGGCCGTAGCCGGAACTGCCTTCGCTACCGCGTTCAAGAAACGCCGCGGACGCCAGTGCAATAGTAATCCAAGAATGAAAAACAAAAAGTTGTAGCTGTTAAGGTTTGAAATACCGAGGATGAATCCCTTGGTCGCGAATTCGTTCCACAGCCAACCGACCCCCAGCGCAGCGATCAAAACCGTCAGTATCGGGCTGTATTCAAGCCATTCACCGGGCCGCTCGCGCTGCGGTAGTGCGTCGCTTTCGTTACTGACATCCACGCTGAGATCACGAGCCGTATGCGATTGCGCCTCCGCCGGTGCCGAGAGATAGGCAATAGCCAGCGACAGAATCATCAAGATGAAGCACATCAGCATGGATTGCCAAGTGAAGATCGTTTCACCGAACGGAATGACGCCGGTAATGGCCAAGATCGGCTTCGGCAAACTGGCCGGGTTGGCTTGCAGCTGCGCAGCGGACGAACTGATACCCAGCGCCCAAATTGAGCCCAAGCCCAAATAAGCCGCCGCACCTGCAGCGCGGTAGTCCATTTTGAGATCGGGTCGCCGCGCCAGCGAACGCACTAACAATCCGGCGAAAACTAAGCTCAACGCCCAGTTCAACAACGAGCACAGCATGCTGACCAACGCGACATAAACGATCGCACCGCGACCGGTTTTGGGTATGGCTGCCAAGCCATCGATGAATCGTTTCACCGGCGGCGAACTCGCCACCACGTAGCCGATGATGACGATGATCGCCATTTGCATGGTGAAAGTAATCAAGCTCCAAAAACCGGTGCCGAACGCTACCGCGACTGATTTTGGCGAGGCGCCGATGATCAGCGCGCCGGCGGCGATGGCGATGACTGCCAACGCGGTGAATATAAATGCATCGGGGAACCAACGCTCAGTCCACACCGTAACGCCAAGCGCTACGCGCTGAAAAAAACCAGCTTGTATGGTTTCATTGCGGATTCCCTCATCGGTTTGATTTTGACTCATGTCACCCCCTCAACGATTGCGTTGTTAACCACCTGCTTATCGGATTTTTTGCGCCTGAGCCGTTACATTCTAGCAGTGCGTCGGATGACGGTTGATGTTGCGAGCCACAGTGGCCTGCGAAAATTAGGGATTTGGATTGTTTTGGTATCGAATCGCAACGTGTAAAATCCAGTATCGCTATTCACAAAGCATACGCAATGCATGATCTAGTCATCCGTAACGCCTCCCTCGTCGACGGTACCGGCACCCCGCAACACATCAGCGATGTTGCCATCAACGGCAAGACCATCAGCGAAGTCGGCAAAGATATTTCTGCGGGTAAACGCGAAATAAATGCTGAGGGACTACTACTCACGCCGGGCTGGGTCGATATTCACACGCATTACGATGGTCAGGCGACGTGGGATCCTTATTTGGCGCCCTCCTCCTGGCATGGCGTGACGACATCGGTATTCGGCAATTGCGGTGTCGGCTTCGCGCCGGTGCGGCCCGGCGCCGAACGCTTTCTGATTAATTTGATGGAAGGCGTCGAGGATATTCCCGAAACCGTGTTGGCCGAAGGCATCGATTTCACCTGGGAGAGTTTTCCGCAATATCTCGATGCGCTGGAAACCATGCCGCGCATCATGGACATCGGCGCGCAAGTGCCGCACTGCGCGCTGCGTTTTTATGTCATGGGCGAGCGCGGCGCCGATCATGCGGAAGTGCCGACCGATGCTGAGATCGCAGAGATGGGAGTTTTACTCGAGCAATCGCTGCGCGCCGGCGCGCTTGGCTTTACGACTTCGCGCACCATTAAACACAAAGCCAAAGACGGCCGCTATACGCCGGGCCTCAGCGCGATGGAGCCGGAACTTGCGGGCCTTGCCCTGGCGATGAAGCGTGCCGGCAGCGGTGTGATCGAAGTGAATTCTGATTTTGGCGATGACGATTTCGAGAAGCTTCGCGCCGCCGCCGAACTCGCGCAGCGGCCGCTGTCCGTGTTGTTGCTACAAGTTCACAACGAGCCGGATTTGTGGAAAGGCACGCTTGCCAGCATCACCGCTGCTCGCGCGCGCGGGCAAAACGTCACCGGCCAAGTCGGCTCGCGGCCCATCGGCATAATGATTGCGCTTGAAGGCACGATTCACCCGTTCGTCACTCACCCGCTGTGGATTGCGATGAACGATCTCACGCCGGCGGAGCGCGTTGCACGCATCAACTCAGACGCTGAATTGCGTCGCAAACTCTGGGCCGAGTTGCCCGACAACGAACACACGCAATGGATACGCAGCATGTTGCCGCGCACGTTCCGACTGGAAGAGCCGATCGATTACGAGCCCGAGTCGAAAAATAGTGTCACTGCACTTGCCGAAAACGCGCGCCGCGATCCAATCGATTTCACGCTCGAATTGTTACTGGAAAGAAACGGCAAAGCGATTCTGATGCACACCTACGAAAATTATTTCGACGGCAATATGGATATTGTCGGCACGCTGCTCGCCGATCCCGGCACCATCTGCGGCATCGCTGATGCCGGTGCGCACGTCGGCTTTATTTGCGACGCGGGCAGCGCCACCAGTATGCTCACGCACTGGGCGCGCGACCGCAGGCGCGGCGCTGGTTTGCCGTTGGAATATCTGGTCAAAAAACAAACGATGGACACGGCGCGCACCTACGGCCTGAACGATCGCGGTGTGATCGCGGCGGGCTATCGCGCCGATTTCAATTTGATCGATTTTGCTGCGCTGCGCGTGACGCTACCGGAATTGATTTACGATTTGCCGGCCGGTGGACGGCGCATGATTCAGCGCGCGGATGGTTATCGTAATACGTTTGTTGCGGGTGTTGAAGTGATGGCGAACGGCGAGGCGACGCGTGCGTTGCCGGGGCGTTTGATTCGCGGCGAACAAAAGATTTAGTCCGCGATTCTGCACAAAATGTGTCATTCCCGCGTAGGCGGGAATCCATTTGGCCTTTCGACTTGCAGAGGCACTATAGATTCCCGCCTTCGCGGGAATGACAGATCTAAAGGTTGCCGGCCCGGGACGCGCTCCTAGCTTGCCGTTCCAGCATGTATACCCGAAACACCGCACCAATACTGCCTCGCAGCCCAACGACTACTGGGCCGCAATAACCTGAATTTCAACTTTGTATTCCGGCCCGGCAAGCTTCGCTTCGACCGTCGCGCGCGCGGGGCAATGGCCTGCGGGCACCCAGGTTTCCCACACTGCGTTGAGCCCTGGAAAATCCGCCATGCTCGGCAGAAAAATCGTTGCGGATAAAATTTTCGTTTTGTCGCTGCCGACTTCAGCCAGGAGCGCATCGATCTGCGCTAACACTTGTTTCGTTTGTCCGGTGATGTCGAGCTTGCCATCGGCGGCGACCTGGCCGGCGAGATAAACCGTGCCATTGTGGACGACCATTTCCGATAAGCGTTTTCCGATATGATAACGTTGAATCATTTCATTTCTCCTCTGTCAAATCGCTTAGTTTAGCCGAGATAACCAAGTTTTGAATAATCGATTATGAAGATCATCGTGTTGGGCGCGGGCGTGGTCGGCACGACTTCCGCTTGGTACTTAAGCAAGGCGGGACACGAAGTCACGGTCGTCGATCGCCAGCCGGGCGCGGGTTTGGAAACGAGTTTTGCCAATGGCGGACAAATTTCCGCGAGCCACGCCGTGCCGTGGGCGAATCCCGGCGCGCCACTGAAACTTTTGCGCTGGCTCGGCAAAGAAGATGCGCCGCTGTTATTCCGCTTTCACGCCGATTGGCAACAAATTCGTTGGGGTTTGCAATTTCTGCGCGAATGTACACCAGGCCGCACGCGCGAGAATATTCGAACGCTAGTCACGCTCGGCGTTTACAGCCGCGGCGAATTGCAAAAATTGCGTGCGGACACCAACATTCAATACGATCATCTCGAGCGCGGCATTTTGCATTTCTTCACCGACCAAAAGGAATTCGAACACGGCGTGAAAGCTTCACAGACCATGACGCAATTCGGCTTAAAGGTCGATGCGCTAACCGTCAAACAGTGTTTGGCGTTAGAGCCGGCGCTCGCACCCGCTGCGAGCAAACTCGCCGGCGGCACTTACACTGCGTCGGATGAATCCGGCGACGCAAAACTCTTTACCGAACGGCTCGCGGCACTGGCGCAAACGCGCGGCGTCGAGTTTCTTTACAACACGCAAATCGTCGATCTCGCCCGCACCAACGATCGCATCACGGGCGCTATGGTGCGCAATGCGCAAGGCAATTTATCGGAACTCAAAGCCGATGCGTATGTGGTTTCGCTCGGCAGCTACAGCCCGCTGTTACTCAATCCGCTCGGCGTGAAAATTCTTGTTTATCCCGCCAAAGGTTATTCGGTAACGTTCCCGATCCGCCCCGGCGGCCTCGCGCCGAGCGTTAGCTTGACGGACGAGGCGTATCAAATGGTGTTCTCGCGCTTGGGTGAGCGGCTGCGCATTGCCGGTACTGCGGAGCTGAATGGCTATAACACCGAACTCAATCAAGCGCGCTGCGAAAATATTCTGCGCCGCGCGTTGGAATTATTTCCCGATGTCGGCGATCGTCGCGAAGCGCAATTTTGGACCGGCCTGCGGCCCGCGACGCCGAACAACATTCCCTACGTCGGTAAAACGAAATTCGGTAATCTTTTTTTGAATACCGGACATGGCACGTTGGGCTGGACTTTAGCCTGCGGCTCGGGAAAATTGCTCAGCGATATTGTGGATGGCCGAGCGACGGAAGTTAAGATTTGATGTGGTTTTCTTTGCTGTCATTCCCACGAAAGTGGGAATCCATTTGGCCCTTCAAAGTCAACATGGATTCCCACTTTCGCGGGAATGACATCATTGGTAATGGTCCGCTACTTGTAAGCTTTGCCGCACACCAAGAACTCGACTATCATCTCAGCGTTATTTCGAAATAACTTTTACAGATTGATGACTATGCTAAAAATCGGTGTCTCTGCTTGTTTTTTTCACCCCGACCCGAACCGCAATATGTTTCGCGGTAAAACGCTGCAATACCTCGAGCAATCGATGTCGCGCTGGATTATGTCCGGCGGTGCGATGCTGTTCATGATCCCCGCACCGCAGGAAAATAGCCCGGTCAAACTGACCGACTACGCCCGCGAACTCGACGGCCTGGTGTTGCAGGGTGGCTCCGACGTCAGCCCGACGAGTTACGGCGAAACGCCGCTGAAGCCGGAATGGCGCGGCGACAAGATTCGCGACGAGTACGAAATCGAATTGACGCAAACATTCATGGCGGAAAAAAAACCGGTGCTCGGCATTTGCCGCGGCGCGCAGTTGATCAACGTCGCGATGGGCGGCTCGTTGTTTCAAGATATCGCCACTCAGCATCCCGGCGCGCAACCGCATCGCGATGCTGCGCTGTACGACCAAGCGTTTCACGATCTTGAAATCGTTCCGGGCTCGGGGCTCGCGGCGTTGTTTCCCGGCGTCACCAAAGCGAAAATCAATACCGTTCATCATCAAGCAGCGAAGGAGATCGGCAAGGATTTGACCGTGGAAGCCTGGTCGGCGCCGGACCGTATTGCCGAAGCGCTGCGCTGGCAGGGCGAGAGTTATTTATTTGGTGTGCAATGGCATCCCGAGTTCCAAGATCCGCAGCGCAACGATTTGCTTAGCACCGCACCGATCCTCGACGAATTCATGACCGCTGCGCGCGCCGCACATCATGGCTGATTTTATGCTTTGGCTCATCGCCGGACTCGCGCTGATCATTATCGAAATGATGACCGGGACATTTTATTTATTGGTGCTCGGCATCGCGGCATTCGCCGGTGCGCTGGCCGCGTATCTTGGCGGTAGTTCGCTACTTCAAGTGCTGTGCGTAGGCATTATTGCGGCGGTCGGATTGTTCGTTGTTCATCGCCGCAATCAAGCGCAAAACACCGGGGCGCAGCCCGATCAATCGCTCGATCTTGGGCAAGCGGTGATACTCGAATCCTGGGTGGATCAAAATGCCGGGCGCGCTCGCGTCAAATATCGCGGCGCGTCGTGGGATGCGCATTTGCTCGGCGATTCAAACATTCAATTGAATGAAACGCTTTATATTTGCGGCGCCGACGGCAGTTTGTTGCAAGTTTCGCGCACGCAGTCCGGCCAAACAATTTAAACACTAAGGAGAATATCAATGCTTGCAAAGATCATCGCGGTGCTCATCGCCGGTACGGCGCTATGGAGTTTCCCGCCGTTACAAGGGTTTGCGATTCCATTCCTGGTGCTGGCGCTGGTCATCGTGTTCGTCATCGAAGGCGTCCGAGTCGTGCCACAACAAAATGCTTGGGTGGTTGAGCGGCTCGGTAAATATTCGCGAACGCTGGAACCGGGCTTGAATATCATCGTGCCGTTTTTTGATCGCGTCGCGTATAAACATTCGCTGAAAGAAGTGCCGCTCGATGTGCCGGAGCAAGTTTGTATCACCCGTGATAACACGCAGCTCGCCGTTGACGGCATTATTTACTACCAGGTGACCGATCCGCGCTTGGCATCCTATGGTTCTTCCGACTATATCTCCGCGATTTCGCAATTGGCGCAAACCACGCTGCGCTCCGAAATCGGAAAAATGGAACTGGATAAAACCTTCGAAAGCCGCGATGTGATTAATCATCAAGTGGTGGCGGTGCTCGACGAAGCGGGCCGCACCTGGGGCGTAAAAGTGCTGCGCTACGAAATTAAAAATCTCACGCCGCCGCAAGCTATTTTGCACTCGATGCAAGCGCAAATAACCGCCGAGCGTGAGAAGCGCGCGTTGATCGCGAAATCGGAAGGGCAGAAACAAGAAGAAATCAATCTGGCCGAAGGTTTAAAGCAAGCCGATATTCTGAAATCCGAGGGCGAAAAAGCCGCCGCGATCAACAAAGCGCAAGGCGACGCAACGGCGACGACCACCATTGCCGAAGCAACCGCCTCGGCGGTGCGTACCGTTGCATCGGCAATCGGCTCCGAGGGCGGCATGCAAGCAGCGAACTTGAAAGTCGCGGAGCAATACATCGCGGCGTTTGGAAATTTGGCGAAGACCGGAAATACGTTGATCGTGCCGAGTAATCTGACCGACGTCGCGACGATGATTCAATCGGCGATGACGATCCTCGGGCCAAAGAAAGCGCCGGACGCTACGCCAACGAGTAAAACTTAGGCCGTTGACGCCGGTCGAGTTACTGGCCTAAAAGCCGGTTGTGGGAGTAAACTTCTACGCATAACGTCCCGAGACTGAAAGTACATCCGTTGCGGCACGACCGGGCGTTTAATCAACAAAACGAACGTATTTCCAAACCCTAGCGAAAGGAACGATCATGTCCGTTGCACGAGTCACCGAAATTATCGCCTCTTCCAAAAAAAGCTTTGACGACGCCGTTAACATCGGCGTTTCACGCGCCGCAAAAACGCTGAAGAACGTTCAAGGCGCGTGGATTCAAGATCAGAAAGTCGTGGTCGACGCCAAAGGAAAAATCAGCGAGTATCGCGTATCGCTGAAAGTGACGTTCGTATTGAAGGACTGATTTTCTGCGCTGGGCATTACCCGGCAATGCCAATTCCACGCGCCATCATGGTTGCGAGGATCGGCAGCAAGAAAAAGCAATGCCGGTTGCGCGTGGCCTGTATTACTACAGCGATATCGGGCAACGCGCTTGGATCGGTCCGCAACGCTTTATGCCATCAAAAGAGTTCTACGCTTCGCTTTCGGTTTAGCCTCGCGACCAAGCAATCTTTTGTTTACGGCTGTGAACGACGCGATTGCTTCGTCGCAACGAGCGCGCCCATGACCGCGGACGGCGACGGGATTTTTGCGGCTTCTTAAGGATCAATCAACACGCCGGGATTCAACAGCCCTTTCGGATCAAGCGCCTTCTTCGCCGCCCTAAACGCGCTCGCAAATACCTCCGGCCGCTGCTTGTCATACCAAGTTCGGTGATCGCGCCCGACGGCGTGATGGTGCGTGATCGTGCCGCCATTCTTGATCAACACATCGGAAGCAATTCGCTTAATGCGCCCACACTGATCGGCCATGCGCTCTTTGTCGCCGAGCGCGTGATAGCTGAAATACGGCGCCGGTCCGTCGGGGTAAACATGGGTGAAACGGCAGGTGACTACACCGGCCTTACCGGTTGCTTCTTTAATCGCACGATGGGTCGCGTCCATAATGTTGCTATGAAAATCTTTCAGCTTGTCCCAGGTGATCGCCGTCTCGAAGGTTTCGGTGATGATGCCGCGCGGTGTGAGATTTTCGCGAAAATAGGGCATGCGGATGAAGCTGTCGCGCCATTGTCCCGCCGCGCCTTCTCGGTTGCCCGCTTTGCTTTCCAGCGCTTGCTTGTCGTATTCGCCGCCGTGGTCGTTGACCAATTCCAACGTACGTTTCATCCATGCGTCGACCGGATGATCCGCCGATTCGAACGCCAACACCAGCATGTGATAACTGCCATCGCCCGCGCCGGTAAGCATCGCTTCATTGGCGTCAACTAAGCGACAATTGCTCGGATACAAATGCGCTTGTGCGATTGCGCGCACGCAATCGGCCGCTTGGTAAAAATCCTTGAAACGCACCGACGTGTTGGCGCGAAATGTCGGCCGTTTGCGCAAGCGCATCCATGCTTCGGTGATGATGCCGAGCGTGCCCTCCGAGCCGATCATCATGCGATCGGGGCTGGGGCCTGCGCCGGAGCCCGGCAATCGGCGTGATTCCATGATGCCTACCGGTGTTACCGCGCGAATACTTTCGATCAGATCGTCGATGTGCGTGTAAAGCGTTGCGTAATGACCGCCGCCGCGCGTGACAATCCAACCGCCGAGCGTAGAAAACTCAAACGATTGCGGCAAATGGCGTAGCGTTAAGCCTTTAGTCTTGAGCACCGCTTCTAGCGCCGGGCCGAACATGCCGCCTTGAATGCGCGCGCATTGCGAGGTCTCGTCGATCTCGAGAACCTGATTCAAATTGCGCAAATCGATCGTGACGACGGGGCGATCGGCATGATTTCCGGAAGGCGGTTCGACGCCGCCGACCACACTGGAGCCACCGCCGTAGGGAATCGCGATGGCATTTTCGCGGCCGCACCAATCGAGCACATCAACGATATCTTGCTCGTTGCGCGGCAGCGCAATGACGTCCGGCGGATTGGAGAACTCACGCGCGAAGGCGCGCGCGCTGTCGAAGAACGATTTGCCGTAGCTATGCAGCAAACGCTCGTAGTGATCCGTCGTGCAAACATTCTGCAAGCTGCTCGGAATCTCCAGGCGCGGTTTGCGCAGCGAGATTTCTTCGGCTTTCGGGGCAGGGGTGGCCTGGAAGCCGCTCATACCAAGGTGCTTGGCGTAGTTGCCCTCGAGAAGCGCTATTTCATTGGCTGTTAGCAGGGTATCTTCATAACCCCAGCCCCAAAATTTTAGCCGTCTGGTCGACATCCTTACTTCCTATTATTTACCTAGCAAGTCCCCAAAGTTCTTCCATTCTTTCCCGTCGAACTTCGCCATCATCTGTTGCTCAAGAGGATAGTAATCGGCCGGGCTGGTGTTGACTTTGATGCCGGGCAACAGGATCGGTATTTCGACGTTTTTAAGATTCGCCGCTTGGCGCATGATGTTTTCGCGAGTCAGATCATTGCCGCATTGTTTGAGCACCTGCATCAATATGCTCGACTGCATATAGCCGTAAGCATTGTTGTATTCCTTGGGATCGCCTTCTGGGAAATACTTCTTCATAAAGGCAAAGTAGTCTTTTATGTCTTTGGAATCGGCCCACTGCGGATCGTTGATGTCTTTGATGTAGGTCGCCGTGATCAAACCAGTGGATTTTTCCAGTCCCGCAGGTATGAGCACCGACTGCACTTGCGCGGATACGTTGTTGATAAACTGCAGTGGCTTCCAACCGATATCGTAGACTTTGCGTATGGATTGAGCGGCGAACTTCGGCGTGGAGAAGTGGAACAGGGTGTCGGCACCGGTGCCTTTTAGTGTGACGACTTGCGAATCGACGGTCGGATCGGTGACTTCATAGGAGACCTCGCCGACGATCATTTTTGCCGCCTTGTCGCCGAGGCCGTCTTTTAAACCCTTCAGATAATCTTTGCCGTAGTCGTCGTTCTGATAGAGCACCGCAATCTTTGCATCCGGCTTAACTTTCAGCAGATAGCGCGCGTAAATGTGCGCTTCAGTTTGATAGGTCGGTTGGCCGCCCATCGTCCACGGGAAATTTTTCGGATCGCCCCACTTGGTTGCGCCGGTGGCGAGGAAAATATGCGGAATTTTCTTCTGGTTCACGTATTTGTGAATGGCGGAATTCGATGGCGTGCCCAAGGTTTGCCAAAGGAATAATACCTGCTCTTGCTCGACCAGCTTGCGCACTTGTTCGACGGCTTTGGGTGGCGAATAGCCATCATCCAGGCTGATCAAATTGATTTTGCGGCCGTTAATGCCACCTTGTTCGTTGATCATTTTCATGTAGGCCTGCTCAGTTTTACCGATCACGCCGTAAGCCGATGCCGGGCCGCTGTAAGGCATGGTTTGGCCGATTTTTATTTCTTTATCCGTCGCGCCGGCGTCGTATTTGTTCTGTGCGCCGGCGATGCCCGCGAAGGCCAAACCGATGACGCTCGCCAAAATTGGCATTAGACGATTTTTCAACTTGATGACTCCTCTAGAAATTGACGCACTGTGAATTCATGCGTTCTGATTAACGCGAACTTGCCGGATCGGGACGACTTCCCGCAAGTTTCTTTTTCACGCCGCTGATAAACCAAGCGACGCCCATCGGCATAATATACATGAAGGCGAGTAAAAACAGCCCGAACACGATTTGTGGCGGCACACCGCCGACGCTCTCGGCGATGTTCGGAGCGAACTGTACGAACGCCGCGCCGTAAATCGCACCGGACAGCGTGGCAAGGCCACCGATCACCACGCCGACCAAAAACAAAATCGACAACAGCGGTGCAAAACTATCGGGCGCAACGAACTGCACAACGATCGCGCCGAGTGCCCCGGCGATGCCGGTATACATCGCCGATACGCCGAAGGTGATCGATTTGTACATGGCGTTGTTAATGCCCATCGCCTCGGCGGCGATCGGCTGATCGCGGATCGCCACCAGCGCGCGGCCGATACGACCACGCAGAATGTTATAGGCGATGATAAACAAAATAATCGTCACGAACAGTGTGAAGAAATAAAGCCATTGATCGGCGCTAATCGCTTTGCCGAAAAATGTGAATGGCGCCTCGGGTTTGTTGATGTGGATGCCTTGCACGCCGCCGGTCCAATGTTCGATGCGCTTGTATTTGAGCAATTGCGGCACTGATACGGCCAGTGCGAACGTCGCAAGAGCAAGATAATGGCCGTCCAAACGCAGCGCGGGTAAGCCGAATAGAAACCCGAAACCCAAACACAACGCACCGGCGACCGGCAGCGTCGCCCAATACGGCACGCCGAATTTATCCATCAGCACCGCGGTTGTATAAGCGCCGATGGCGTAGAACGCGCCGTGACCCAGCGAGATTTGGCCGTTGTAGCCGGTGAGCATGTTTAGGCCAAGAATCGCGATGGCGTAAACCAGCATTTGCGTTAGTTGCAACGTGCGGTAGTCGCTGACGAAAAACGGTAACGCGCAAGCAATGGCGATAACAATCAGCGGCCAAAGGAATGAAGTTTTTTGCGGTGTGGCGCCGGTGGGTTTGAGTATTGTTTTTAGATCACTCATCACCTAAACCCTCGTCACCAATGTTCGCCCGAATAGGCCATTCGGTTTGAATAACAACACGCCGATAATCAGAATCAGCGCGACTGTGAGTTTGAGTTCAGTGCCGAAAATATATTGCCCTGCTAAGTTTTCGACGACGCCGACTGTAAATCCGCCAACGATCGCGCCCCACGGATTGTCGATGCCGCCGAGCAAGGCGGCGGCGAACGCGTAAAGCAATACGCCGGCCATCATGTTCGGATCGAGAAACACGATATGCGCCACCATCATGCCCGCCACCGCGCCGATGGCCGCAGCCAGTCCCCAACCCAGCGCCAGCATCCAACCGACGCGAATACCAACGAGTCTGCTCGACACCGGGTTTTGTGCGGCGGCACGCATCGCGAGGCCAAGCGGCGTGAAGCGAAAAAATAAATAGATTAGCAGCAACACAATCACCGTGACGACGATCGAGCCCAACTCGTGACCGGAAAGATAGCCGTAGGAACGCGCTGGAAATGGCGATGGGAACGGTTGATTGGTGTAGGTGTAAATCCAACCGGCGAGGCCGTTGAGAATTAATAGCAGGCCGATGAAGACGATGATAACTGTTAACACCGCACCTTTTTCCACGGGGCGAATCACCACACGTTCAATCAACACGCCGCCAATAAACGAAATGACAATCGTTGCGACAAACGCGACCCAGTACGGCAGACCCGCATTGATCATGGTCAGCGCAAGATAAGTCGAAAACATCGCCATTTCACCCTGCGCGAAATTGATGTGGTGTGTCGCTTGATGGATCATCACCAGCGACAACGCGAGGCTGGCATAAATGCCGCCGGTAGCGAGGCCTGATAGGATTTGGTGTAGGAAGGTTTCCATATTATTTTATTTTTACGATGCCTGGACAGACAGTACCAGTGCGGCTTCTAAGGCATGCGTCGCTAGGGGCTGGCCTTGGGCCACGAGGCAGTATCCGTGCGGGTCGTGGCGGCATGGGAATCGGAGCGATGACAAAAAAAATTCCATAGGACTATCCCCTCTCCCCGTTTCGGGGAGAGGGAAAGGGTGAGGGGCAGGCGTTCAATTCAGCAAGTATCGCTTCCAATACCGCGTTCGTGTTTAGAAACACGTTGTTATTCCAAAATCGCAATATGCGAAACCCTTTCTGACTCAGCGTAGTCGTTCGCCTCCTATCGTATGCCATGCGCTCAACGTGCTGTCGACCATCTAGTTCAATTATCAGCTTTTCAATCAGGCAAACGAAGTCAACAATGTAAACACCAATCGGATGTTGTCGGCGGAATTTGAATTTCTCAAATTGGCGATTTCGAAGGAAGTACCAGATCTTTTGCTCCGCTTCAGTGGCGTTGGTGCGAAGTAACTGTGGTCGGGATTTTTCAGGTTTGCCCCTCATCCTAACCTTCTCCCGGGAGGGGAGAAGGGATCGTGTCTGTGGTGCGTTTAGGCTAATAACCAAGATAAGCCTTCCGCACCGATTCATCACCGGCAATATCCTTTGCTAGCCCCGATATCACCACGCGCCCCGTCTCCAGCAAACACGCATGATCCGCGAGATTGAGCGCCAGCGAAGCATTCTGCTCAACCAACAAAATACTGACGCCATCCTGCTTATTGATCGCCGCCATGATCCGAAAAATTTCTTGCACGATGACCGGCGCTAGGCCGAAGGACGGCTCGTCGAGCACGAGTAACTTCGGCTTGAGCATTAGCGCGCGGCCGATTGCGAGCATCTGCTGTTCGCCGCCGGAGAGCGTGCCGGCCTGTTGATTGCGACGTTCTTTGAGACGCGGAAAATAGCCGTAAACGCGCTCGAAATCCTTTTCCGTTTCTGCTTTGTCACGACGCGTATAAGCACCGAGCTTTAAGTTCTCTTCCGTGGTGAGGTGCGTGAACGTGCCGCGCCCATCGGGCACGTGGCCAAGCCCCATGCGCACGATGTCTTCGGTGGCTTTGGCTTCGGTCCGTTGGCCAAGAAAGGTAATCTCTCCGCGGGTGTTGACCATGCCGGAAATCGCGCGCAGTAGCGTTGTTTTGCCGGCGCCATTGGCACCGAGGATCGTGGTTATACCGCCTTGCTCAACGGTAAAGTTAACGCCGAACAATACCTGGGTGGCGCCATAAGACGCGTCGAGATTCTCCGCAGCGAGAATCGCGCTCACGCAGCAACTCCGAGATAGGCTTTGATCACATCGGGATGGTTTTGTATTTCTTGTGGTAAACCATCGGCGATCTTGCGGCCAAAATCGATTGCGACGACTTTGTCCGACACATTCATCACCAAATTCATATGATGTTCGACTAGCAAAACCGTCAAACCGAAGCGATCGCGCAAATCTTGAATGAGCGTTTTTAGATCATCGACTTCGGAGTGATTTAGGCCGCCGGCGGGTTCGTCGAGCAACAATAACTTTGGCTTGGTCGCGAGGGCGCGCGCCAGCTCGACACGTTTTTGCGTGCCGAAGGATAAATCGGAAACTCTTGTTTCTGCGACCCCGCGCAAGTTGAGCGTTTCGATCAATTCTTCCGCCTGCGCGCGTAATTGGGTTTCCTGCTGCGCGACGCCGGGCAGACGCATTGCATTGGCGAAAAACCCGCCGGTTGTTTGTGAGTGCCCGCCGAGCAATATATTTTGCGTGACGGTTAGATTGCGAAATAAGGCGAGATTTTGGAAGGTACGGCCGATACCGAGCGCCGCGATGCCATGGCGCGGCACCTCGGTCAGCGAGCGATTCTCGAATTTGATTTCGCCGCTGTCGCATTGGTAAAGCCGCGATAGGCAATTGAACAGCGTCGTCTTGCCCGCGCCGTTCGGCCCGATCAAGCCGACGATAGTGCCACGCGCAACATCGAAACTGACGCGATCAAGCGCGACAATGCCACCGAACCGCACGGATACATCACGCAAGCTTAAGAGCGGCGCGGTCTGCCCTTCAATCAACAGATAATCCTCCTAACTAATTTTTTCTGAGTCGATGATGCGGCATCAGCTTTTTAGTAAACTCCTTCCCCTTCAAGGGGAAGGTTGGGATGGGGATGGGTTCCGCAACATTACATCAAACCCATCCCAACCCTCGCCCTCCCCTTGAAGGGGAGGGGATGTCTTCTCCAAGCATTCTATATGAATGCGCGAATGTACTTATTTACCAATTCAGGCTGCTCATGAATCACCCAATGGGAGCCGTCAGGAATCCGCTTTAGCGTTAAATGGGGAACGTATTCTTCTAATCCGTCGAGCAGGCTTGGCAGCAACGCGCTATCGGCATCGCCCCAAATAACAAGCGTCGGCATATGCACGATCACCCGCGCGGGATCGATTTTGATCGCGCTCGCGCCGGGATCTTCGGCCGTCGGCGGATAGAGCGGCGACGAACGATAATAATTCAGCCCGCCGCTGACCGCGCCCGGTTGCGACCAGGCCTCGATGTATTTGGCTTTCACGTCATCGGTGAGCCAAGCGCCATTTGAGCCGGCGCTTTTCAGCATGCCGACGAGGCGCGCGTAATTGTTTTCGATCATCACACGCTCGGCCTTCTCCATGCGGAACAGCAGCATGTATTGGCTCGCCGCTTGCTGCGCCGGGTTGTTGGTCAATTCGCGCGCGAACGTTGCCGTGTGCGGTGCGTTGATGATGACGAGTTTCTCAACGTATTCGGGATAGCTTGCCGCGAAGGTCCAAGCCGCCGCGCCACCCCAATCGTGGGCGACGAGAATGCATTTCTTATGGCCCAAATGTTCGATCAGCGCGCGTAAATCTTCGATCAAATGTTTCGCGCGGTAGTCGGCGACGGCCGTAGGCTTCGAAGAAAGATTATAGCCGCGCATATCGAGCGCGACGGCTTGGTAGTCCTTGCCAAATTCATCAAGCTGGTTTTGCCACTCGTACCAAAATTCCGGGAATCCGTGAACGAATAGCATCAGCTTACCTTCACCCACGGTAACGTAATGTAATCGTTGGCCATTCACATCGGCGAAGCGATGCTCTTGCTTAGACGACACACACTGCTCCTTGCAATAACTTTGTTACTAGCGGCACGACGCCGAGTTGTGCCGCATAGCGCACTTCATCGGCGACGCCTGAGCGCTCCATTATGCGTCCGACGCGCGAGCTGATTAAGCAATCGTAGGCGTCGTGAGTTCGATATAAACGCAAAGCCGATTGGGCGGCATCGGTTAAATCGCGATCGGGATCGAGCCCTTTTACGAGCTGATCGACGATGTAGCCCGCGCCATAAAAATCTTCTAAATTCATGCCGCCCGCCGAGCCGCTACAAACCACTAGCACCGATTCGCCGGCGTGATGTCTTTGTAGATGCGCGACCGTCGCAGCGCCGTTGAGCAAACAGGCTGCGTAAACGTGCGGCGCAACCGCCGATTGTCGCAGTGCCACCGTGCCGTTAGTCGTCGAATAAATAACGCGTTTATTTTTCACGCCGACTTCGATGAGCGCAAGCGGCAAAGGTGTCACGAAACCTTCAATCGCGTGAATCATTTTTTCGCCGGAGAGCACGACCGACTCAGGCGGAAACGGTTTCGCTTTTTCACGCGCATCGTGTTCGTCGATGGCGGGGATCACTTCTGTTGCGCCATGTGCAAGTGCAGTGACGATGGTCGTCGTCGCAAACAACACATCGAGCACGACCACAACATTGGCCGTTAGCCGATCCGCGTTGAAATCTTCTTTGCGCAACAACACATGAACTTTATTGGTCACGCCGCCAAGCACCGTCGCGGCGCGCGCAAATTCGTGGGGATGGCTCATGCTTGAGCGGGCGCGCGGCGCTTGAACATGCTGATGCCCTCCATCGACATCACCATTTCGTTGTGTTGATTAAACATTTCCCAGCGCGATTTGACGATGCCGATATCCGTTTTGCTCGACGAGGCGCGCGATTCCAAAATCACGCGCTCGGCGCGCAACGTATCGCCGGGCCGCACCGGCTTGAGCCAGCGGATGTTATCCACGCCCGGCGAGCCGATGCTCGCGGATTCATTCAAGTACGCATCGCACATCATGCGCATCGCAACGCTGCAGGTGTGCCAGCCGCTGGCGATGATGCCACCGAAAAAACTTTGCTCGGCTTTTTCTTTATCGACGTGGAATGGTTGCGGATCGAACTCTTTGGCGAAGCGAATGATTTCTTCTTCAGTGAACGTTTTTGTTCCGAGCACCATGCGCTCGCCAACGTTGAAATCTTCCCAATAATATTTAAATGCCAAAACGAACCTCGAGAATCAAAATGTGGGATTGGATGCGAAGCGCGACAACTGATGATCGGCATCACCCAAGGTCGCGTCAATCGCGGTCAAGCGGCGAAAATAGTGGCTCGCCGCGAGTTCGTCGGTGATGCCCATGCCGCCGTGCAATTGCACTGCTTCTTGCGCAATCAAACGGCCGTAGCGTCCGACGGCATTCTTCGCGGCGGAGACGACGCGTTGGCGTTCATTGGCGTCGTCCGATTGTACTTTCACCGAAACCAAATAAGCCATGGAGCGCGATAATTCGAGATACATCAATATGTCTACCATGCGATGTTGCAGCGCTTGGAACTTGCCGATCGGCACGCCGAATTGACGGCGGGTTTTTAAGTATTCCAGCGTCGCTTTTTGTAACGCGCCCATCGCGCCAACGGCTTCGGCGACAAGCGCTGCATTAGCGATATCCGTTGCGCGTTCGATTGCGTCAATTGCGTTGCCGGGAAATTTTGCGTTGGCGTCGACGCGAACATTGTCGAAACGAATATTGGCCGCGCGTTGATTATCGATCATTCGATAGGAGGTACTGGTCACGCCACTCGTTTTTGCATCGACCAAAAATAAACCAATACTTTGGCCATCGTTTGCGGACACAATCAATTTGTCTGCGCAATTGCCATGCAATATAACAATTTTTTCGCCGTTTAAGACATATCCGTTGCCGTCTTTTCGTGCGGTCGCCGAGACACGCTTCAAGTCGTAGCGCGCACCGGCTTCGCTATGGGCGAAGGCGAGTTTGAGCTTGCCTTCGACGACTTGCGGCAGCAGCGACGATTTTTGCGCGTCACTTCCGGCGAGTTGAATGAGATTGGCGCCGAGCACCACGGTCGCCAAATAGGGCTCAACGACTAAGCCTGCGCCGAGAGATTCCATCACAATCATCGTGTCGATTGCATTGCCGCCGAAGCCGCCATGGGCCTCATCAATGCCGATGCCCAACATGCCGATTTCCGCCATGCTTGCCCACACTTTTTCGCTATAACCTTCCGGCGAATTGATGATGGCGTGACGTTGTTTGTTGAATTCGTATTCGCGCTCGATCAAACGATTGACCGTGTCGCGAAGTTGTTCTTGCTCAGAGGAAAAATTGAAATCCATTTTACAAACCTAAAATATGTTGCGCGACGATGTTGCGCTGAATCTCGTTGGAGCCGCCGTAGATGCTGGTTTTGCGATAATTCATATAGCGCGGCGTAAAGGGCGGGCCGTAGTCCGGGCCGACGATTTTTGCGTTCGGTAAGGGTTTTTACGCACAGGCACTGCAGGTAAAGATTTCCTCAACTCAATAACTCGCGATAATATTGAACCAATTAAAGGCATAATTAATTTAAATTAAAGTAAACAATTCTATTTTCAATCAATTTATTCAA
>JANOGO010000256.1:0-12173 GCA_031406045.1 Pseudomonadota bacterium | reverse complement strand
GGCAAGCCGCTCCGCGTTGGACGCTGGTTCCCAGCGGCTTTTGGTGGTGATTGAGGCAAACCCGGTCATCACCATAAACACGCCATCGGATGATTCGCAACTTGGACACGCAACCGAATCATCACGCGAAGAGACCGAGCGAATCGCTTCGAACAATTCATTGCAAGTGACACAATGATAGTCGTATAACGGCATATTGTTCTCCGATTATTTTCCCAGCCTGCCCCAATACTGCTTGTCGTTAAGCATGCCTTTGGGCGTGATGTCTTGATCGAAAATACTCAGCGGGATCGATACCGTGCAAGCACAATTCGGAATATCGACAATGCCGCCGATGCGCCCTTCCACCGGCGCGGCGGTGAGCAACATATAGGCTTGACTGCCGCTGAAGCCGAAATGAGTGAGGTAATCGATCGCCTTCAAGCAGGCCTGTCGGTAGGCGACGGTGGCATCCATATAATAATTTTTTCCGTCCTCCACGCTGATGCCTTCGAAGGTGAGGTAACGTTCGAACGAAGGTTTAACGTTGCTCGGCAGAAAGATCGGCGCAGTGAGATTGTATTTCGCCATGCCTCCTTTGATCAGGTCAAAGCCAATGTGGGTCGCGCCATCCATTTCGATTGCGCCACAAAAACCAATTTCGCCGTCCCCCTGAGAAAAATGCAGATCACCCATGGAGTACCCCGCGCCCTTCACATAAACCGGAAAGAAAATACGAGTGCCGGTTGAAAGGTCTTTGATATCTGTGTTCCCGCCGTGCTCTCGAGGTGGGACCGTGCGACATGCTTCTTTGGCCATGTCGTCGAATTTTTTTCCGCTTAGGCCACGCAATACTGCGGTCTCGGCGTGTGGGCCTTTGGCCAAGCCCTTTTTTACCAGCGGGGCCTCGCGCTTGTTCCACTCATTTAGCAAATCGCGGGATGGCAACGTTCCCATCAAACCCGGATGCGTCAGGCCCGGAATGCGAACGCCTGGGATGTGACGCGATGTGGCAAACAAGCCCTTCAAATCCCAAATCGCTTTATCGGCATTCGGAAAATAGTCCCCGAGAAATCCGCCGCCGTTACTCTTGGCAAAGACTCCCGAAAACCCAACTTGCGTAATGGGTTTAATGTCGAGCAAATCGACCACCAGCAAATCGCCGGGCTCGGCACCTTGAATTTCAAATGGCCCGGTAAGTGGATGTGCTCGCGTGAGATCGATATCGCGCACATCGGCGCTGTCATCGTTGTCGAGAATTTGCGCATCCAAAAAATCCAGCGTCTCGATAATAATTTCCTCTCCAGGTTTCACGGAACCGAGAAACGGCAAGTCAGGGTGCCAGCGGTTATGGCCCAATTCAGCTTGCTGCGCTAACGGAACGCCCGGCTTGATAGTGAAATGTTGCATGCATTACTCCCTATGCGAATTGAAATGAAATTTGAATGATGTATTGACAGCGTGGCCTAAAACGGCGGATATGCGTGCGCCATACATCCCGCTTGGTATCCGCCATTCACACTCGTATCTTTAATAGTTAGGCAAACTTCGCTTACCCACTCACTGGGCGCGAGGATGGTACCGTCGGGAAATGTTCCGCCCGACGCATCAAAGCGCAATAAACACACTGGGCAGGTTTGAACATCGGGTGCCGTGCGGCCTTTACCACTATCGGTAAATCCTTTATTGCCAAGGCGGTTGTAGTGCATATAACCGATCATGATGATTTTCTCCGTTTGCTTATACTGACAAAAATTGTTTGATTTTGTTGGCGTCGACGTTGTCGCGTCGATCTTCGTGAATGAGCCGACCGCCCTCGATGACGAACAAACGATCTGCCACGTCGAGCGCGAAGCTCAACACCTGCTCGGACACGATAATGGTGATCTGCCGCAACTTGCGAATCTCGTTCAGCGCCTTAGCGATGTCCTTGATGATGGAAGGCTGAATCCCTTCCGTCGGTTCGTCGAGTAACAACACCTTCGGGTTCGTCACTAACGCCCTAGCAATTGCGAGTTGCTGTTGCTGGCCACCGGAAAGGTTGCCACCCTTACGTTTGCGCATATCGAATAGGATCGGAAACAAGGCGAAAATATCTTGTGGAATCACTTTATCTTTCGCATTCTCCAAACCGGTTTCGATATTCTCTTGAACCGTTAACGTCGGAAATATCATGCGGCCCTGTGGCACGTAGCCGATCCCGCTCGCTACCCGTTGATAGCTTTCTGCGTTGGTTAGGTTTTCTCCATCGACCGAAATCGAACCGGCACGTGCGGGGAGAATGCCGATCAATGCTTTAAAAAGCGTCGTTTTACCCATTCCGTTGCGTCCCATGATGGCAACGGTTTCATTTTTCTCGGCGCGAAAACTGACGTCGCGTATCGCCTCGCTTTGGCCGTAGCTCACTTTTAGTGCGTTTACTTCTAGCATCGCTAATGCCCCAGATAAACTTCGATTACTCGCGGATCGGCTTGCACTTTGTCCATGCTTCCTTCCGCGAGAACTTTGCCCTGATGTAATACCGTCACCTTGTCCGCGATCTTGCGTACGAATTCCATGTCATGTTCGATGACAATCATGGATCGATCGCGGCCGATACGATTCAATAATTCCGCCGTTAGCTCACGCTCGCGCACGCTCATGCCCGCGATAGGCTCATCGAGCATCAACAACTCCGGGTCTTGCATCAGCAACATGCCAATTTCCAACCATTGCTTTTGACCATGGCTCAATAGCCCTGCTTCGAGCTGCAACTCTTCCTTCAAACTGATTTCCTCCGCAATCTCATGAACACGTGCGATCACATCGTCACTGCGAACGAACATTAAGCAACCGAACACGCCCCGACCTTTCGGAAAGGACAATTCCAAATTTTGGAATACCGATAGGTTTTCATAGATCGATGGCGTCTGAAACTTGCGCCCCACCCCCGCCCGGACAATGGCGTGTTCGGATAATTTCGTTAGTTCTTTGTCTTTGAATTTAACGCTGCCGTTTGTTGCTTTGGTTTTTCCGCAGATCAAATCCAGTACCGTGGTTTTACCGGCGCCGTTAGGGCCGATTACGACGCGCAGCTCATTCTTGTCCACATATAAATTTAAATCGTCAACGGCCTTGAATCCATCGAAGGAAACCGTTAATCCTTCAACGGACAATATAAGTTCGGAAGCGGCCATGGTAATTAGTTCTTTAAAAGTTAAATCGCTTGTGGCTTGGTGTCCGGCAAGGAATCGGCATTGGATTGCGATGCAGACAACGGGGTTTTTAGCGATTTCTCCATTGCGTCGACCGCCATTGACCCGCTTCGCTGACCCTGTTTTTTCCCCTGTTTTCGTTTCCGCCAATCGTCCACCAACCCGGCTAAACCGTTGGGAAATACCAACACTACGGCAATAAACAGCGCCGCCATCAAGAACAGCCAAAGGTCAGGGAAGCTTTCGGAGAAGAAGGTCTTACCGAAGTTAACCAACAATGTTCCATAGACCGCGCCTTCCAGCGACATTCGTCCACCGACCGCGGCGAAAATAACCATCTCGATCGACGGCACAATCCCGACGAATGACGGCGACATAAACCCGACTTGCAACGTGAACATTGCGCCACCGATCGCGGACAACATGGCCGCTAGGCAAAACACGAATATCTTGAAATTTGCCACGTCGTAGCCGGAAAAACGCACACGATCTTCCTTATCGCGCATGGCCAGAAGCAATAATCCTAGCTTGCTGGAAATGACCCAGCGGCAAGCGAGAATCGCTAGAAGAATTAACCCGACGTTGACGAAGTAGAGAATGTATTTCGCGCTGTCGCTGCGAATGTCCCAGCCATGCAGTGTCTTCAGGTCGGTAATGCCATTCACGCCGCCGGTAAAACCTTGCTGGCCGATAATCAATATCGACAATATCAACGCAATCGCCTGCGTGATGATGGCGAAATATACGCCGCCAACACGACGCTTAAACATTGCGACACCAATAACGAAGGCGAGTAACGTCGGTATGGTTAGCATGGCAAAAATGCTAAAGCTAAAACTATGGAAGGGTTGCCAAAACCATGGTAGCTCGGTTAACTGATTCCAATCCATAAAATCCGGAATACCGGGCGTCGATTGAATCTTTGTGCTGATTGGATCCGATGCCTCGAGTTTGAGAAACATCGCAATACAGTAGCCGCCCAATCCGAAAAATACGCCCTGGCCCAAACTCAAAATTCCACCGTAACCCCACAGCATCACTAAGCCGATCGCAACGAAGGCGTAGCTGAGATATTTGCCGACCAAGTTAAGTCGAAAGATTTCAAGTGTGAGCGGGAAAACAATAACGAGGATCGCGGCAAGGATCGCTAAATTGATTGTTCCTTGACGGCCACCCATGACATTGCGAAAAATCGTTTGCATACTTTTCCTAGTTGATCAGCGGCGAATCTTGCTGACGAACAAACCCTGCGGACGCAGCATCAAGACGGTCACCACGAACAACAATGTCAGCACTTTCGCCATCGAACCGGTCAGGAAAAACTCGGTGATCGACTGTGTTTGCGCGATACCGAAGGCCGATGCTATCGTGCCCAGAAGACTCGATGCGCCGCCAAAAGTTACAACTAAAAATGCATCGACGATATACAAGGATCCACTGGTGGGTCCGGTGGACCCGATCATCGTGAAAGCCGCACCGGCGATTCCGGCGATGCCGCAACCCAACGCAAATGTCAGGCGGTCAACCTTTTTCGTATTGATGCCGATAGCGTTGCTCATGGTGCGATTGGCAACCGTAGCGCGAACGCGTAAGCCCCAGCGCGAGCGGTACAACATAAGAAACACAATCCCCGTTACCAAAATAGTGAGTCCCATTACGAACAAACCATTAATCGGGATGTCGATGGATTCGCTGGGCTTGACGGAACCCAACAACCAATCGGGAAGCGTTGGGCTGACTTCCTTCGCGCCGAACAACGAGCGAAATGTCTGCTGCATGCCTAAGCTCAATCCCCAGGTCGCGAGTAATGTGTCCAGAGGACGTCGGTAGAGGTGGCGGATCAGTAGAAACTCTGCCAAATAACCAAATGCAAATGCAATCAAGAATGCAACAATGATCGCGATGGGAAAGTAATAGGGTTGAAAACCCGGCGCGTAAACTTCGGCTAATTGTGAGCAGCCGAAGATGGTGTACGCGCCGATGGTCATGAACTCACCGTGCGCCATATTGATGACGCCCATCTGCCCGAAGATGATCGCCAATCCAAGCGCCATCAGTAGCAAAACGCTGAACAAACTCAGGCCGGCAAATCCTTGCATCGCAACGATGCCGCCGATTTCGGCTGGTGTCATGCTATTTCCTGCTCATTATTGTTAGAAGCACATTAAAAAACGGGGCGGGCCAGGAGGAGTAGAGGCCCGCCCCTACCACACGCTTTACTGATAACCCTTCGGAAATGGATTGGGCTCGATCAATTCAGATTCGTACAACACCTTGTATTGGCCATTTTCTAGTGCTTGGCCGATGCGCAGCTTGCTCCAAAGGTGATGATTCTCATGGAGCTTCACATAACCTTCAGGCGCGGTTTTCAACTCGATGCCGGGTGATGCCGCGGCAACCTTGTCAATATCAAAACTGCCGGCCTTCTCGACCGTCGCCTTCCAGAGCCAGGGTCCCAAATAAGCGGCCTGAGTCACATCACCGATCACCGCGTTTTTACCCCATCGAGCCTTGAATGCTTCAACAAATTTCTTGTTGTTGGGATTGTCTAGACTTTGAAAATATTTCATCGCCGCGTAGAAACCTTTAACATTCTCTCCACCAATTCCTAGAATTTCATCTTCGGTAACAGAGATCGTGAGCAAGGTTTGTTTTTCCGCGGTGACACCTGCAGCCTTCAACTGTTTGTAAAACGCCACATTGCTGCCACCAACGACGATGGCATAAATGACGTCCGGTTTTTGCAGCTTAATTTTGTTAATCAGGGAGTTAAATTGCGTGTGGCCCAGCGGGTAATATTCTTCGCCCACTACCTTGAGCTTCAATACATTTTCGATATGCTTACGAGCAATTTTGTTCGACGTGCGCGGCCAAATATAATCCGATCCGATCAAGAAAAATGTCTTGGCTTTTTTCTCTTTCACCACCCAATCAAGGCCGGCGAGAATTTGCTGTGTCGCTTCCTGCCCGGTGTAGATGACATTCTTCGATTGCTCCAGGCCTTCGTAAAACGTCGGGTAATACAACATGCCGTTTTCTTTTTCGAAAATCGGCAACACCGCTTTGCGTGATGCCGATGTCCAACAACCGAACACAGCAGCCACTCTATCTTTCACCAGTAACTTTTTCGATTTTTCGGCAAAAGTCGGCCAATCGCTCGCGCCGTCTTCATAGATCACCTTGATCTTGCGGCCGAGCACGCCGCCCAATGCATTGATCTGCTCAATCGCAAGGGTTTCCGCTTGAATCGATCCCGTTTCGCTGATCGCCATCGTGCCGGTCTTCGAGTGTAGATCGCCCACCGTCACTTCCGTATCGGTAACCGCCAGACCGGTTGTGTTTACCTTGGCGGTCGGAAAATCCGCACTCAGCACATTGCTCGCGTGTAGTCCGAGCAACAAAGAAACTGCACAGGTAACGATTCTTTTGGTAACCCGTTTTTGTATCCCATGACGCGACTGATCTAACATTTTCCTTTTTCCTTTCGAGAGAAATTTTAGGTAACGCGAGCGGCGTCCGGTAAGAGAGACCGGTTACTGCCATCACAGCTTAGTATTGGCAAGACCTGTGCCACTTCAAAAGAAAAAGGCAGTCGATACCGGAAAGGAGCCGATCTCGTTCGTCGCGCACATTAACTAGGATCGGTTAATCAGACAGTTACGCTCAGCCAATAAAGACCGAGGTAATGCAAATAAAACTATTGGAAGTAGCGCGAAGAAACAAAAACTGGAAGTATTTCGGCTATCAAAACGGTCGCGCGGCACCGCAATAGCACGCGCAAGCACCGCATTGAAGCGATTTTTACTAAGCTTCGTAGTCGGAACCTCTGATTAAGTCCCCAGCGGTCGCGATGGACTAAATCAGAGGTCCCGCTCCACACGCGTTCGATAATCAGCGCAATCCCCAGCCCGACGACGATACACATTGTACACAGCGCATAGCGGCCTTGAACTCGCTGTAACCGATGCAACGCGGTCGTGATCAAGCGCGCACCGGACGCTCCGAGCGGATGGCCGATTGCAAACGGTTGGGGCATCAGACATCTCGTGGGGGAAGCGCATGCACCGCACCCCCTCGATTGCCGCCTGATCAGTGACGAATAGCGCGGTAGGGAAAGCGTTAGCGCCCTGGGTGGCCTCGGGCCATTGCGCCGTATGCGGCGCAAGTCATCCCGTCTCGGTGGGCCACTAGTGGAACACGATGAATTTGTGGCGCATAACGCCGGGCAGGGAAAGCTAGGGTTATGATGATGGGAATAATGTGAGCCTAGTCCCTTTGATTCACTGGCCGAAAGTTCTGTCTTCCTGGAGTTTGAACCTTATGTACGTTGATCTCATACTGCTGCGACTGGGTCGCGAAATCTTGCAGCGGGCCGGTTGTGCAGTCATCTCGGTACTGGCCCTGACAGCCACTGTGCCGGCCCACGCGGCCACGGCGTTCATCGACGGCGAGGCCACCTACCTTGAGCGCATCCTCCCACCATCAGATTCCACCCTGGTCGTCACACTCCAAGACACCTCGCGCGCTGATGCGCCGGCTATCGAGCGCGCCAGCACCAGCCTGCGCCTGGGCAGCGGGCCGCCGTATGCCTGGCGGCTGGCATATGACATCTCGCTGGGCGACCCGCAACGGCTGACCGTGCGCGCCCGCATCATCACGCCAGCGGGGCTGTGGATGACCACTGACACGGTAGTGTCGGCGCTCGGCGGCCCTTCCCCTCTGAGCTTGCGGCTGGTTTCGGCCGGTGCTCAAGCGCCCGCCAAAGCCTGTGCCGGCGCTGCCACCCAGGTCGACATGAACCGATGCGTGCATGAAGATTTTGAAGAGGCCGGCAGTGGCTATGCCCAGCGCTTTCGTGAACTGTCTCAGCCCCTGCCCGCAGCGCAGCGCGGCCGCCTGCGCCGCATGCAAGGCGCGTGGCTAAAATTCCGCACCGAGGCTTGCCGCTATGAGAGTGGTCCGGTCACCGGCGGCAGTGTGCAGGAGTTCGTCTATTGGCGCTGTGCCGCCCGCATGACGCGTGAGCGAACCCTGGCGCTGCAAGTCATGGCCGTATGCCGTGAGGGCAACATCTCCTGCACCGGGCGGTTGCCATGATGCGCCGCATCCTCATGCTTGCCGCTTTGCTGGCCGGGCTCTGGACATTGAGTGCGCCTGTTGCCGTGGCGGCCGACGCCGCGCTGCGCGTCGCCACGGCCAGTGGCCCGCTTGAAGGCGTGCGCAGCGACAGCCTGATCGTCTTTCGCGGCATTCCCTATGCTGCCCCGCCAGTGGCTGACTTGCGTTGGCGCGCGCCGCAACCGGTGCCGCCGTGGCGCGACTTGCGCTCTGCTGCGGCCTTCGGCAGCGCCTGCTCGCAAAAGGTCGGCCTATCGCTTGAAGGCGGTGGCGACCCGGGCCCGCTGAGCGAAGACTGCCTATTTCTCAACGTCTGGACGCCGCGCGCCGAGCCGGGCGCCAAACTGCCGGTGATGGTCTGGTTTCATGGTGGGGCGCTGATCTTCGGTGCCGGCAGCCTGAAGCTGTACGACGGCGCAGCGCTGGCCCGCCAGGGCGTGGTGGTGGTGACGGTCAACTACCGGCTCGGGCCGCTCGGCTACTTTGTCCACCCGGCGCTGGATCGCGTCGCGCCGCGTGGCCCTGCCAACTTCGGTCTGCTCGACCAGATAGCCGCGCTGCACTGGGTTCAGCGCAACATCGAAGCCTTTGGCGGCGACGCCCAACAGGTCACACTGTTCGGCCAGTCAGCCGGTGCGCAGAGCGTGCTGGCCTTGATGGCCTCACCGCTGTCGCGCGGCCTGTTCCAGCGCGCCGTGGCGCAAAGCCCGTATGGCATTCCCAGCCACAGCCGCGACCAGGCCCGCCAGACGGGCGTGCGCGTGGCCACCGCTTTAGGTTTGCCGGGCGAGCGCGCCACGCTGGCCCAATTGCGCCGCGTGCCGGCCGACCAGATTGCAAGCCTGCAAGGCAAGGGTCTGTCATTGGCACCCAGCCTGATCATCGGTGACGCGGCATTGCCGCAGCCGATCCTGGCCACGTTCCAGGCCCAGCAGCAGGCCAAGGTGCCGCTGGTCATCGGCAGCAACAGCGACGAGACCAGCGTCGCCGTGCTCATGGGACTCGAGCCCGCGGCCTTGATGAAAAAGCTGGGCGCGGCGCGCATCCTGGTTCGCCCGATGTACCCTGGCGTGACCGATGACGCCGAGCTGGGCCGCCAAGTGGTGCGCGACGTAGGCTTTACCGCTTTCGCGCGGCGCATCGCCGTACTGCACTCGCAAACCACGCCGACCTGGCGCTATTACTTCAGCCATGTCCACCAGCAAGCCCGCGCGCTCAAGCCGGGCGCGGCGCACGGCGACGAAGTGACCGCTGTGTTTGGCACCGACGACATCTGCGCCTGCCTGCCGACGCCGCTGACCGATGCCGACCGCGAGGTTGGGCGCCGGTTAGCTGAGCGCTGGGTGGCGTTTGCGAAGGTCGGTAACCCGGCGGTAGCGTCCACACCGGACTGGCCGCGCGACAGCCGCTGGCGCCCGGTGGTGCTCGAATTCGGCGAGCAGCAGACGGTGCAGCCGGACTTCATGAAAAACCGGCTGAATAGCTTTATCGGCGTACTGAATCTGGTCGGGCGGGGCAAGCCGGCGAACTAGACTTCGGTGGCGGCATCCAAAATTAGGATTTTAGATGTTTTCGGGAAATCAGCGGAACCAGGGTCAGATTAAATGCCTAAGTTTAAATGCAACCCGGAGTGGCACGATAAAGCCGCACCAGCGGGTTAATTCGAACGTTAGGCGTCGCTCAATCTCAAGCACGACAACTTTCATGGCGATTGGAACTACACGGCCCTTCCACTGCAAAGAAAAACTTAATCATGTTATTTTTGCGCGGCGGCTAGCGGCCGTGCCTTTACGCGCGGCTCGCTGGTAGCAGTTACACGCGCTCGATAATTAACGCAATCCCCTGGCCCACGCCGATACACATCGTGCACAGCGCATAGCGGCCTTGAACTCGCCGTAACTGATGCAGCGCGGTCGTGATCAAGCGCGCACCGGACGCGCCGAGCGGATGGCCAATTGCAATCGCTCCACCATTCGGATTGATGCGCGGGTCATCATCGGCCAAACCATGATCTCGCGTCACTGCCAAGCCTTGCGCAGCGAAGGCTTCGTTGAGCTCGATGACATCCATCTGCGAAAGTAGGAGTCCGGACTTTTCCAACACTTTGCGCATCGCCGGCGCGGGACCAAAGCCCATGATGCGCGGCGCAACGCCTGCCGTTGCCATGGCCAATACCCGTGCTTTCGGCGTTAAGCCGTGTTGCTTAATCGCACTTTCCGACGCGAGCAAAATCGCGCACGCACCATCGTTTACACCGGAGGCGTTCCCTGGCGTCACCGTGCCGTCTTCTTTAACGATACCTTTTAGTTTCGCCAGCGCATCAAGGCTGGTCTCGCGCGGATGTTCGTCTTTATCGACGACCAGCGGATCGCCTTTTTTTTGCGGCAATGTGACCGGCACGATTTCGCTGTTGAAAAAACCGGCTTTGAAGGCGGCTGCGTATCGTTGTTGACTGCGCAACGCAAACGCATCTTGGTCGGCGCGGCCGATTTTGAAATCGACCGCGACGTTTTCCGCTGTTTCCGGCATGGAATCGATCCCGTACATTTTTTTCATCAGCGGGTTGACGAAGCGCCAGCCGATGGTCGTATCTTCGATTTTCGCGGCGCGCGAGAATGCGCTATCGGCTTTCGCGATCACAAATGGCGCACGCGACATGCTCTCGACGCCCCCGGCGATCAGCAAATGCGTCTCGCCGGATTTGATTGCGCGCGCCGCCGTGCCGGTGGCTTCCATGCTCGAGCCGCACAGACGATTCACCGTCACGCCCGGCACATCGAACGGTAAACCAGCCAGAAGCGACGCCATACGCGCGACGTTGCGATTGTCTTCGCCCGCTTGATTGACGCAGCCGTAGATCACATCGTCAACGACTTTCCAATCCACCTGCGGATTGCGTTCCATCAAAGCCTTGATGGGCAGCGCGGCGAGATCGTCGGTACGAATTGAAGAAAGCGCGCCGGCGTAGCGGCCGAATGGCGTGCGGATTGCGTCACAAATATAGGCTTCAGACATGAATTACCTCGTTAGTTAAAAAAGTCAGGCGTGAGGGGTTAGGAGTGAGGAACCGATCGGCCTGCGAGGCCTATCCAGTCTGGCTTGCAGCTTATGCCCTTCCAGAAGCCGCATCCCTGCTCGCTCCTAGGCCTGCAGATATAAGTGACTTACTCCTCACGCCTAACTCATAACCCCTAACCCCTCCCGCAAACGCAAGCTGCGTTGCACCGGAAACAAATGCAAATCAAATCGCTTCGAAATCGCGCCCCACAATCCAGCGCGCAGTCTGACCACGATCACTATGGCCAGCAAACCTAAGCCGATTAAATACCAACTGCCGTAGTCGGAGAAAAATTTATTCAGGAACCAAAAAATCAGCGCGCCTAAAATCGGCCCTTCGATGGTGCCGATGCCGCCGATCAACACGATGAAAATCGTGAACGCGGTCCAGTTCACACCGAATGCAACGTCGGGCGAGATGCGCAAATTACTCAAATAATACAGCGCGCCCGCTAAACCTGCGCCGAAGCTGGCGAGTACATAAACAATCAGCTTGGTTGATTTCACGTTAATGCCCTGGCTTTCCGCTGCGACTTCGCTGTCGCGGATCGCGGTGAGCGCGAGCCCGAATCGAGAGCGCAATAATCCATACACTAAGCCGACTGCGAAAACCACGGCGGCTAACGCCAGCCAATAGGTCATCATTTCGCGCGTCGCTTTTGGAATGCCGGCCAGCGCGGTTAAGCTCGTGCCCGAGCCGCCGCCCAGCGCCGAGATATTGGCGAAAAATAATCGAAATACTTCCGCCACAACCCAAGTACCGATCGCGAAATAGCCGCCTTGCAATCGAAATACAAACCACGACGTTGGAAAGGCGAACAGCGC
>JANOGO010000239.1:0-3719 GCA_031406045.1 Pseudomonadota bacterium | reverse complement strand
CACCCTACAAAGGCGACGGAGTCCATAGCCGGATTTTACTCGAACTGCTTTTTGAAGGATTCGAGTTGCCGCGATAACCAACTCACTTCCGCGCGCAGTTGTTGCACTTCGTCTTCAAGAGCACTGAATCTATCGTCGCCTTTACCGGAAATGGTAGGCGAGGGCGATGAAGGGGGAAGCAAGCTACCGGCAACTTCTTGCCGTTCGACGGCGCGCTCACCTGAAAGCAAATGGGCATAGCGCGCCTCTTTGGTGCCGGGCGCCTTGGGCAATTTGATGACCAGCGGCGTTTCGCGTTCTACGATCAAGGTTTGCATCGTGGCTTCCACACGCTCGACTTCGTGAAAGGTGTGCATGCGTGCGCTGCGGCCTTTGATTTCGCCGGCGGTTTGCGGGCCGCGCAACATCAGCAGCGTGAGGGCCGCGAGCTGTGCTTCGTTCAGACCATAAATCTCGTTTAATACATGGTCGAATTTCGGCACTCGGCTGCCGCTGGGAAACCACTCGCGCACCAATTTTTTCTCGCGCAGTGCGTTGAGCGTTTGCAACACCGTATCGTCGGTTAACTGCATCACCGGATCGCGATTGGAAACTTGATTGCACGCCATCGTTACGGCGTTGAGAGAAAGCGGATAGGTGTCCGGCGTGATGAAGGCTTTTTCCGCGAGCGAGCCGAGTACGCGGACTTCGAAATCGCTGAGATTTAATTCAGGCACGTCGGCCTGCGAGGCAGTATGGGCGAGGCTCTCCAGGCATGCATGGCCAGGAGGCAAGCGGGACGCGGTTCGTGGCAAGGATCATTTGCTTCCCTATGAAAATGTTTCCCTCCCCTACAAGGGGAGGGGTAGGGGTGGGGATGGGTCAAATTAAGCGGCGATTGATAACCCATCCCCCACCCAGCCTCCCCCTTGAAGGGGGAGGAGTGTGTGTTTAGGCGGCGAGAAGTTCACGCAACACAAACGGTAATATCCCACCGTGCAAGTAATAATCCACCTCAATCGGCGTATCGATACGCAGCAATACTTTTACTTCTTTCTTGCTGCCATCTTTGCGGGTAATCACCAACGTCACATCTTGCTGCGGTTTCAATTGGCCGGAAAGCCCAAGCAAATCGAATTGTTCGTCACCTTTAATGCCCAGCGATGCGGCGCTGTCGCTGCCTTTGAATTGCAGCGGCAACACGCCCATGCCGACCAGATTAGAGCGGTGGATGCGCTCGAAGCTACGCGCGATCACGGCTTTTACGCCGAGTAACTGCGTACCCTTCGCCGCCCAATCGCGCGAGGAGCCGGTGCCGTATTCTTCGCCGCCGAAAATAATCGTCGGCGTGCCGGCTGCAATGTATTTCATCGCCGCGTCGTAAATCGGAAGTTGTTCGCCGGACGGTTGCAACACGGTGATGCCGCCTTCGGTTCCCGGCAACATCAGATTCTTGATACGCACGTTGGCAAACGTGCCACGCATCATGATTTCGTGATTGCCGCGGCGTGAGCCGTAGCTATTGAAATCGACTATGCTGACACCATTGTTCTGCAACCATTTGCCGGCCGGCGAGGATGACTTAATCGAGCCCGCCGGGCTGATGTGATCGGTCGTCACCGAATCGCCGAAAACACCGAGAGCGCGCGCGCCTTTCACATCGGCGCTGGTGCTCGCGTTCGGCCCAAAATTATCAAAAAACGGCGGCTCGGCGATGTAAGTTGATTCATCCCAGTTATAGACTTGGCCCGCGGTCGACGGAATGTTGTTCCACAGATCGAAACCCTTGGTGAAATCCGCGTAGAGATTGCGATAGGTCTCGGCGTTAGTCGCGTGTTTCATCACGGCGGCAACTTCCGCTTGCGTCGGCCACAGATCTTTCAAAAATACCGGCGCGCCGTCTTTGCCCTTGCCGATCGGATCGTGATCCATGTCAATCAACACGTTGCCGGCGAGTGCGAACGCGACGACGAGCGGCGGCGATGCAAGGAAATTAGCACGAATGTTCGCGTGGATGCGCGCTTCGAAATTGCGGTTGCCGGAAAGAACCGCGGCAGCGACGACATCGTTATCAACGATAGATTTTTCGATCGCTTCGTCGAGTGGTCCGGCGTTGCCGATGCACGTCGTGCAGCCATAGGCCGCGACGTTGAAACCGAGTTTTTCTAAGTAAGGCAGCAGGCCGGCGTTGGTTAGATATTCCGTTACCACGCGCGAGCCGGGCGCGAGGGAAGTCTTGATGTGCGGCTTGATGGTCATGCCCTTTTCCACCGCTTTTTTCGCCAGCAACGCAGCAGCCAACAACACGCCGGGGTTCGACGTGTTGGTGCATGACGTTATTGCAGCGATTAACACGTCGCCATTTCCAATATCGACGCCGGGCTTTTGCGTGTCGTAACGCTTAGCGAGGTCTTCGGATTTTTTGTTGAAGCCGTTGTCCGCAACAGGCTTGCTGAACAGTTCCGTGAATTTGGCTTTAAGGTTGGGCAATTCGATACGATCTTGCGGGCGTTTTGGACCAGCAACCGAGGGCTTGATCGACGCTAAATCCAACGACAACACCTTGGTGTAATCGATGTCGCCCGCTTTGGGCATGCCGAACAATCCTTGCGCTTTGAAATAAGCTTCGAATGCCGCGATCTCGTCATCGGTGCGGCCGGTGTTTTTGAAGTATTCGATGGTGGTTTGATCGACGGGAAAGAAGCCCATGGTCGCGCCGTATTCCGGCGCCATGTTGGCGATCGTCGCGCGATCGGGCAGCGCTAACGATACCGCGCCTTCGCCGAAAAATTCGACGAACTTGCCGACGACCTTTTCTTTGCGCAACATTTCGGTGACGGTGAGCACGAGGTCCGTTGCGGTCACGCCTTCACGCAACTTGCCGGTGAGATTTACGCCGACCACGTCCGGCGTCAAAAAATAAACCGGCTGGCCGAGCATGCCCGCTTCCGCTTCGATGCCGCCGACGCCCCAACCGACCACGCCGATGCCGTTGATCATCGTGGTGTGCGAGTCGGTGCCGACTAGAGTATCGGGATAATAAACGCCGTCTTTTTGATACACACCGCGCGCCAAATATTCGAGGTTCACTTGATGCACAATACCGATGCCAGGCGGGACAACTTTGAATGTGTCAAACGCCTGCATGCCCCATTTCATGAATTTGTAGCGCTCGTTGTTGCGGGAAAATTCGAGCTCCATATTCTTCCGCAACGCATCGTTGCTGGCGTAATAATCGATTTGCACCGAGTGATCGACGACTAAATCCACCGGCACCAACGGCTCGATCAACTTCGGATTTTTGCCCATTTTGCTCGCCACGCCGCGCATCGCGGCGAGATCGGCGAGCAGTGGCACGCCGGTGAAATCTTGCAACACAATCCGTGCGACAACGAAAGGAATCTCGTCGGTACGATCGGCATTCGGCTGCCATGAGGCAAGTTGCTTGACATGATCTTCGCTGATTTTTTTGCCGTCGAAGTTACGCAACACCGCTTCGAGCACGATGCGGATCGACACGGGCAGGCGCGAAATCTTGCCGAGACCGGCTTTTTCCAAAGCGGATAAGGCGTAGAACTTGCCTTGTTTCGTGCCGATGTTGAAGGTTTGCAAACTATTGTGGAGATTGTGTGCCATGAGATGGAGTCCTAAAGTTATTACTTGGCTTCCTGCAATTTCTGAATGTCGATGACATTAACTTTGCTACCGTCTGGCATGATCATATCGCCCGCGCGTTGGCC
>JANOGO010000237.1:0-4269 GCA_031406045.1 Pseudomonadota bacterium | reverse complement strand
CCACTATCGCCTTGCAGTAGGTCGGATGAGTTACCGCCCTCGATCCAGTCGTCGCCGTCGTCACCAAACACGACGTCAAGACCATCGCTGCCGAGGATGAAATCGTTGCCGCGACCGGCGATGGTTTCCTTCTCGTCCGATCCGGCGACGACAAAGTCATTGCCATCACCGGAGATGATCAGATCGATACCCGCACCGGCGTTGATGACGTCGTTGCCGCCTTGGCCTTTAATGTTGTCGTCGCCGAAGGTGTCAGTGATAATGTCGTCGCCATCGCCGCCGATCAACCTGTCGTTGCCGGCGCCGCCTTCGAGCCGGTCGTTACCTTCGTCGCCCCAGAGCGTGTCATCGCCGATGCTGGCAATTAGGGTGTCATTTCCGCTGGTACCACCTAATACGACATGCAAGCCGCCGGTGTACTTGAGATAATTCGCGTCCGGGCCAGCGGTGGCCGGATTGTTCCGCGTTACGCTACCGTCATCACCGGTTGGATCCGCCTCAAGCTGTAACGACTGATTCAGCTCCAAAATCGCATCCGGCCGAGAGAAGATATCTTCAGGCAGATGTCCGACGACACCGGTGTTATTCATAATGATATCGGCGAACGAATTGCCTTCCAGCTCCGCCAGGAAATTCAGGCCGGCGGTACGCGCCAAGTAGTACAGGCGATCGCCGTCTTGCAACGCTTCCATTTGCGTTTCAAACACAAAACCGAAGGTGCTGCCCAACAGCCCGCCGAACGGCTGTTGATCTTCAGCCAGGCCGCCCATCCAGAAATCGACGGCGTCCATGCCGGTGGTGGTCACACCGTCGGAGCCGCTGGCCCACGCGCCGGTGCCGTTCATGAAATTGAGGCGGTCGGTCGGGGCTAATTCAAGAATGCCGTCGCCGTCCAAATCGGTATTCCCATTCACCAACAATAGCGCCGCATTGCGTTTGTCTACCATTGTGGTCGCGCCGGTGATGCTGGTGTGCGTACCGAACGCGGCGACGAAATTAACCAACGACCCAGGATGCTTCATGCTAGCGCCAAAATCCGACCAGCCCGTGTAGGCCTCAAGCTGCGAATCGCCCGTCATTTGATGGAACTGCCGGCGCGCTGCGTTAAGCCCCGGGATCCCGGTGTCGCGGCCACGCGCCATGTTGATCGTCGCCAGATCCAGCGGCAGCCCGAGTAGATTGTTTTGCAGGGCGCCGGTAACGAATTCGTCGATCTCATTCGCGCGCTGGCGCGTCATGCCACGCACGATCTCGCCGGCAGCCGCGCCGCCAGTGGTTTCACGCTCCGCATAGGCGAGCGGGTTAAGGAATGCTTCGATCAAGCCGATCTGTTGGTCACCCGCGGTATTCGGATCGCCATCGACGATGTTGCCGCTGGCGTCGATTCGGTCGACAGTCTCGGTCAGCATGGAATGGCCAAAGCGATAGACTACATGTGCAAATTCAGCGACGATCGAGGCATCGATGTCGGTCTGGATACCGGCGAACACATTGACCGTAGGCATGACTTTGCGCGCGAACTCTTCGAACACTAAGTGCTGATATTGCATCTCGGTGCCGAAGCGCGCCGCTTGGAATAGGCGCTCGCCGTTCCATTCGTTATCTTGGATGCCGTTGCTTTGGTCCGCACCGGGCAGCAGCCAATTCGCAATAAAGACCGGATCGCCACTACCGCTAATCTCGGCCTTGATCACGTCGACGAGACGGTTATGCTCGGAGTGGAAAATGTGGTGGACCGATGTCAGGCCGATATTCTCATTGCCACGTCCGTCACCGGTAATGTAGTGCGCTTCGAGTAATTCATTGTCGTAGGTCGAGCTGATGCCGTCGTTGGTGCCGGCAACCGAGTCGGCGTCAGCGGTAGCCTGAATCGACGGCGTGTTCGGATTGCGGTCATGATCGTAGCGCGGCGCGGCGCTATGCGCGATGTCGTCCAAGAACGCATGTCCAGTTCGCAACGCGTTGGCAGGTATCGCGAGGCCACCGGCAACACCCTCCACCAGGCCCGTCGCCGTGACGAACTGCGCGTACCCATTTGCACCGGGCAGAAAGCGGCCATACTCGTCAGTGGCCAATAAGGGCACGTTGGTGACATCGTAATCAGTGAGCAGGATTCCAAGCATTTGCGCAGCCTGCGACTTAACGTCCGCCCAGGTAGACAGACCGCCGGTGGCGCCTTCGAGCAACTTGCCGGTGGCAACGGCATCACCGCTGCCGTTGGTCTCATACTCGCGCAAAAACACCTGGTGCGAGGCATGCGACGTATACGTCTGGTTTTGATCGACCCAAGACGTTGTCGTGTTCATGTGGTCGTGAATATCGTCGGATGTGCCGAGCACGTTATCGGCGCCCGCGTGCACGGCGATATTCGTCGCCCGCGTCAACACCATAAAGTTGGTATGGCCCCCTACGACATAAAGTGGATCATCCGGCATCAGGGGAATGTAGACCGTGCCCTTGCCGCCCTTGGTAAGGAGGTCCAGCCCGTGATCGAAGAACTGGCCGAACATTGTCATCCATGAGTTAAACGGGGCCGATAAGCCTTCGTCAGCCGCGACGTTTTGGATGAAAAGATTTTCAACAAAATTGGGATTGGGAGAACCGTCGGGCAGTTTGCGCGGCTGCACCGTCTGCACCGAAGAGCCCGCGGGCTGCAATGCGTTGTACGCGGCGACTGCAGACGGATTCACCGAGCTTTGATCGACGATCAAATTCGAAATGATGCGCGGGTTTGCGTCCACCACATCGCCGCTGACGAAGTAACCGCCCCCGATGGGCGTATTACCGGTATTCGAATAATTCGTATTGGTGAGCGTTTGCAGCCCACCGGGGCCGGGGCCGTTGGTGTCCAACGTGAAACTATCGCCATCGATATCGTTACGCAAATTCGGCTGCAACAAGCGCGGAAAAATAGTGTCCGCAGCGCCAAATTGCGATTGCCCGTTGAGCAGGTTGTTAAAGCTTCCGTCGACGGTACGCAAGCCAGTGGCAAGGAGCGGATTAATGATCACCTGTGGCAACGGCGTGCCGGGCGTCTCCCACGAATCTCGCGCATGCTGTTCAGCTATCAGGATTTGTTCGAGGATAAACTCTAGATCGGATTTGATGAGGGTGGCCATTTTTATATCTCCTTTAATAGTTCGATGCGACTTCGTGAGTACGGGTTGCGGTTAGCAGCGTTAACGATGCCGTGATGCTCGGTATCGTTAGCCCCAAAATGAGTTGAACAGTAATGATCGTTGCAGGATTTCGTGACTTCTCCGTTTTCGGAGAAGCCGGCGTATAGTCGTGACTTATTAGTAGAGGACTCGAATCAGTTGCAAAAACTAGGGAATATCGCGCAAGCTCGGCGGCGAACGGGCACGACGTTAGGCGTCGTTTCAACCGCAGTTTGTTATAACGTAGCGAGAGATCCGCGGGCGTAACTCGACGAGGATCGAGCGACTTATATCGCGCGCAACCGCTCCCGAACTTGTCGTTTAGGGTCAACATTCCCAGCCTTATGCAAAATGATCAAAACATTATTCATCGATTAATTCGATTGTCATCGTCCAACTGAATGACTGGTTTTTGTGCCATTCAGTGCATTGCTTATTCTGCTTTAGCGCTCCACACGACTGCGTTTTTGTGTTGAGCCGGACTTTTACTTAACGTTGAGCATACTGAAAATCCACCAAAAAAGTTGCAGGGAAAGCCCTATATTGATGTCAGGTTTGGCTGAAGTTATTGTAAGGGTTTGACGATTTTATTTGTAAGGTTTCACTGACAAACACAAACTCCCACCTGCGAACTCGCAGCGGAGTTTTTGATTGGAATCAGAATTACCGGCGGGCAAGGTAGAATTGGGCTATTGAACTAATCGGGAGACCACCGTGATACACGTCATCGCCAGCATCGAACTTGCGCCCGGCACGCGCGATAAATTTCTACTGGAGTTTCGCAAACTCGTCCCTGAAGTCAAAGCCGAAGCCGGTTGCCTTGCCTACGGCCCGGCGATCGACGCCGAAACCGATATTCCAACGCAGGCCAGAATCGGCTTAGATAAAGTCGTTATCGTCGAGCAATGGGAAAGCATCGCAGCGCTCAAAGCCCATGCAGTCGCGCCGCATATGCAAGCCTATCGCGTGCGTGTGAAAGAATTTGTGAAGGGAATGGAGTTAAGGGTGTTGGCGCCCGCGTAAATTGGCTTGTCATTGCGAGTTGCCTGTATCGGCGCGGCCGATACTGCTCATGGACCATGAACAGCGTAAACGTTGGCGTTGTAGGGTG
>JANOGO010000218.1:0-11206 GCA_031406045.1 Pseudomonadota bacterium | reverse complement strand
CGAGAAAGAATTCGTCAACCCGCGTAACGCTGCCGCCGGCGCCTTGCGGCAGCTCGATCCACGCATGACGGCGATGCGTCCATTACGTTTTTTTGCCTATGGAATGGGCGATAGCGACGACATGAAGGCGTTAACTACGCATCAAGAGTTGCTACAGCAATTCGTGAAATTTAGTTTGCCGGTAAACGGATTTGGCCGGTTATGCCATGCGGCTGCGGGCGTGTTGGATTTTTATCGTGACATCGCGATCAAACGCGCCACATTGCCGTACGAAATCGACGGCGTTGTCTACAAAGTTAACCGCTTGGATTTTCAATCGCAGCTCGGTTTTGTATCGCGTGCGCCGCGCTTTGCGATCGCGCATAAGTTCCCTGCGGAAGAAGCATTAACCGAGGTGCTGTCAATCGATGTGCAAGTCGGCCGCACCGGCGCGTTAACGCCGGTGGCGCGACTGAAGCCAGTGTTCGTCGGCGGCGTGACGGTGACGAATGCGACGTTGCACAACGAAGACGAAGTGCGCCGCAAAGACGTACGCATCGGCGATACGGTTTTCGTTCGCCGCGCCGGCGATGTGATACCGGAAGTGGTGTCGGTGGTGCTCGATCGACGGCCGCAATCGGCAACGGAATTTGTGATGCCGGCAAGCTGCCCGGTCTGCAGTTCCCACGTCGTTCGCGCCGAGGGCGAAGTGGTGAGCCGCTGCAGCGGCGGATTGATTTGCTCGGCGCAACGCAAGCAAGCGATCTTGCATTTCGCCTCGCGCCGCGCGCTGGATATCGAAGGCTTGGGTGATAAGTTGGTCGATCAATTGGTCGACGCCGATTTGATTCAATCCCTCGCCGGAATTTACGATCTGTCGATTAATCAAGTCGCAGATCTTGAGCGCATGGGCGAAAAATCAGCGGCGAATTTGATCGACGCAATCAATAAAAGTAAGCATGCGACCTTGCAGCGCTTCATCTACGCGCTGGGCATTCGTAACGTCGGCGAATCTACTGCACGCGATTTGGCACGCTACTTCGGTGGTCTGGAAGCCTTGCTGGATGCGGATCTTCAGGCATTGCAGGCGGTGCCCGATGTCGGGCCAATCGTGGCGCAGTCAATTGTCGATTTCTTGGCGGAGCCGCATAATCGGCAGGTGATTGATGCGCTGCGTGCCCATGGTGTAATGTGGCAGGAAACGCGGCCGGCCGTTGCGACAAGTGTATCGGGTAAGGTCAGCGGAAAGACGTTTGTATTGACCGGAACGTTGCCGGGTTTGTCGCGCGACGATGCGAAGGCACTGATCGAAACGGCGGGCGGAAAAATAATCGGTTCGGTCTCGAAGAAGACTGACTATGTCGTGGTCGGTGAAGACGCCGGCAGTAAACTCGCGAAGGCGAACGAATTGGGCATCACGCTATTGGATGAAACCGGTTTGATCGCCTTGCTCAAGGAAAAGGAAGGGATGAACGAATGATTAAGATTCGCAAGGCCGTATTCCCAGTCGCGGGAATGGGTACGCGCTTTTTGCCGGCGACGAAAGCTTCGCCGAAAGAAATGTTGCCGGTCGTGGATAAGCCGCTGATTCAATATGCGGTGGAAGAAGCAGCGGCGGCCGGCATTACCGAGATGATTTTTATAACCGGCCGCGGCAAGCGCACCATCGAAGATCATTTCGACAAGGCCTATGAGTTGGAGGCCGAGCTCGCCGCGCACGGTAAAGACCGGTTACTCGAGCAAGTGCGTAATTTATTGCCGCCGGGAATTCACTATTCTTACGTTCGCCAAGTCGATGCGCTAGGCCTGGGCCACGCCGTGCTATGCGCGTTGCCGCTGATTAACGACGAGCCATTTGCCGTGGTGTTAGCGGACGATTTGATCGATGCCCAGGTACCGGTATTAAAACAAATGATTGATCTTTTCAGCGGGCATTCGATTTTGGGTCTGCAAAATGTCGCGCGCGAAGAAACCAGCCAGTACGGTATTGTGAAGGCCGAACCGGCCGTGGGCCGCCAATCGCGCATTACCGGCATCGTCGAAAAACCGATGCCGAGCGCGGCGCCGTCGACGCTCGGTGTGGTCGGGCGTTATGTGTTAACTCCGCGAATATTTCATCACCTGATGTCGATTGCGCCCGGCACCGGCGGCGAAATTCAGTTGACCGACGGCATCGCAAGTTTGTTGAAAGAAGAAAACGTCGTCGGCTACGAATTTGAAGGCCGCCGCTACGATTGCGGTTCCAAACTCGGATATTTAAAAGCAACGGTAGCCTTTGGTTTGAAGCATAGTGAGACCGCCGGGGATTTCGCAGCGTACTTACGGCAAATCGATAATCGCTGACATCCATGATCGATCCGATTAAGGCCCGGCAAATTCTTGCTGACGCGCAGCAGATTTTTTCCTCTGCAGAAGTGGCGGACGCGATTGCGAAACTGGCTGAGCAAATCAGCGCGCGATTGAAAGACGATCATCCGTTGGTGCTTAGCGTGATGGGTGGCGCGGTATTTTTCTCCGGCCAGTTATTGCCGCTGCTTAATTTTCCGCTCGAATTCGAAGCGATACACATTTCGCGCTACGGCGGGGCTACAAGCGGCGGCAAGACCGAATGGCGCGTCATGCCGAAAGAGCCGATCGCGGGCCGAACCATTCTCGTGCTCGACGATATTCTCGACGAGGGCTACACACTTGAAGCGATTCGCGACAAAATGCTCGAACTCGGCGCGACGCAAGTCGTCAGCGCAGTTTTAGTTGAAAAGGACATCGGCCGGGAAAAACCCATCCGCGCCGATTTTGTCGGCCTCACCGTACCGAATCAATATGTATTCGGTTGCGGTATGGACGTATACGGCGCGTGGCGCAACTTGCCGGCGATTTATTTGTTGAGGAGTGAGGAGTGAGGAGTGAGGTGTCAGGAAGTCAGGGAGAAGTTGTGAATTGCTTCTTCGTTTAACCGTTCATTTTTTAGTTTTGGGCAAGCACGTATGTTAGCAATCATCGGCGGTAGCGGCCTGACCAGTTTGGCGAATTTGGAGATCACCCATCGCCAGGTGATTCGAACGCCCTTTGGCGAGCCCTCGGGCCCGCTGACGTTCGGCCGCATTCGCTCGCAAGAAATTATTTTTCTGGCGCGTCATGGTTATGGCCACACCATTGCGCCACACGAAGTGAACTATCGCGCTAATCTGTGGGCGTTGCAGTCGCAAGGCGTGAAAGATGTGGTTGCGGTGAATTCAGTTGGCGGCATTCACGCAACCCTTGCGCCCGGCGTGATCGCGTTGCCGGATCAAATTCTCGATTACACCCATGGCCGTAAACACACGTTTTTCGAGGGCGTCGATCGGCCGGTGACGCATGTCGATTTTACGCAGCCCTACTGCGAAACTTTGCGTGCGCGATGCAAGACGGCGGCGCAACGAGCGGGTATTGCGATGGAACCGGGAGGCGTATACGCTGCTGTGCAAGGCCCGCGCTTAGAAACCAAAGCCGAGATCGATCGCTTAGAGCGCGACGGCGCGACGATGGTCGGCATGACCGGTATGCCGGAAGCAGGATTAGCGCGCGAGTTGGAGCTTTGCTACGCGGCGATTACCGTCGTCGCGAACCACGCCGCCGGGCGCGGCGCGAGCAGCGAAAGAATCGAGCTCGCCGCGATCTATCAATTTCTGGAAGAAGGCATGGCGAAAGTCCGGCATATTCTCGAAGCGTTAGTGTCGTGACCGAATAATGGTGATACAAAAAGTATTGAAAATGGGCGACCCGGTGTTGTTGCAAGTGGCGGCACCGGTGGAAAAATTCGAAACTGCCGAGCTACACGAACTGTTAACCGACATGCGCGACACGATGCAAGCGATGAATGGCGCGGGCATCGCCGCGCCGCAGATAGGCGTGAGCAAACAAGTCGTGATCTTCGGCTTCGATAGCAATCCCCGTTACCCCGACGCCGAAGCCGTGCCGCTTACTGTTCTAATTAATCCCACGCTCGAATTTATCGGCGACGAGATGGAAGAGGGTTGGGAAGGGTGCCTCTCGGTGCCGGGCATGCGCGGCATCGTGCCGCGTTACAAACGACTACGCTACCGCGGTTTCGACGAAAATGGTCAACCGATCGATCGCACCGTCAGCGATTTTCATGCGCGTGTGGTGCAACACGAATGCGATCACCTAATCGGGAAACTTTATCCGATGCGCATTACGGATTTTAGTCAGTTTGGATTTGTTGATGCGTTATTTCCTGGGCAAGAAGCTCCTGATGACGACTAGGGAAAAATTTTCTCATGACTGAATTGAACCCAATACCCGCCGAGAAAGATTGGTCAGCGTTACTACGCATCACGCATTTAGTTTATGGCTTGCTCGCACTCGGATTGTTACTCGGTTGGTTTCCAGCGGTCGTCGGCGTGATTTTGAATTACGTAAAAATCGAAGACGTGAAAGGTTCCTGGCTCGAATCCCATTTCCGCTGGCAGATACGCACATTTTGGTGGGCGCTGCTGTGGCTCGCGATCGGCGTTATTTTATGCTTTACCGTCATTGGCATAGTGATCGGCTGGCCGATGATCATTGCCGATGGCATTTGGGTGCTCTATCGCGTGATCAAGGGTTGGCTCAATTTGAACGAGAAAAAACCGATTTAAATTCCGGTAGGTTGGGGTGAGGAACGAACCCCAACATATCACTTTGAATCTGACGTTGGCTGCGAAATTTTTGCGCTGATGTTGGGGTTTGTGCCTCACCCCAACCTACTCGCTACCCTCGACTATGCGGCTACAACTTCGCGAACAGCCTTAACAACTTGATCAACGCGTTCCGGAGTAATCCAATAATGGGTGACCGCGCGAAAGCGCGGGCCGCCAATCAGCAGAATATTTTTTGACTTCATCGCCGCGATAAATTTCGCTGAATCTATTCGTTCTGGAACGGAAAAGAAAACCATGTTGGTGCGTTTGTGAACAGGATGAACGGTGATCCCGGAAATCTTTGCGAGGCCTTGCGCTAATTGTTCCGCATGCTCGTGATCCGCGCGCAATCGAGTTCGCATTTCCTTCAACGCGATGAGTCCGGTCGCAGCGAGCACGCCGGCTTGGCGCATGCCGCCGCCGAGCATTTTGCGAATTCGGCGGGCGCGGTTGATGAATTCTTCCGAGCCGAGCAACAGTGATCCGGCGGGGGCGCAGAGACCTTTGCTCAGACAAATTTGTACCGAGTCGGCTTTGCGAACCAACTCGATCGGTTCGACATCAAGCGCGGCGGCAGCGTTAAACAAACGCGCGCCATCGATATGAAGTTGTAGGCCGCGTGCGTGCGCGAAGTCGGCGACGCGTCCGACGTATTCCGCCGCGAGCGGGACGCCACCCATGCCGCCCTGGGTATTTTCTAAGCAGATTAATTTCGTGATCGGATGATGTACATCTGCGCTGTTGCGAATCGCGGCTTCGATATCTTCCAATTTCATTTCGCCGTTCGGCTGCATCGCGACTTGATGCATGGCGATGCCGCCGAGCGCGGACGCAGCACCAACTTCCCAGCGGAAAATATGGCCTTCTTTGCCGACGATTAATTCTTCGCCGCGCTGGCAATGGGTCAGGCAGGCGATGACGTTGCCTTGCGTACCGCTGGCGACAAACAAGGCGGCTTCTTTGCCGAGTAATTCGGCGGCGTAATCTTGCAGCGCGTTCACCGTCGGGTCGTCGCCAAAAACGTCGTCGCCGACGATGGCGTTGGCCATTGCCTCACGCATCGCGGGCGTCGGATGGGTGACGGTGTCGGAGCGTAAGTCGATCACATCCAAAGCGAAACCTCCAATTATTGGATCTACAGTTGTTCGGTTATATCGCGCAGAAAGTTGCCGCAGCGGTCCGGCTCCGACAATGTTTCGCCGGAAATAATGAACATATCTTCGGCGCGCTCGCCGAGCGTGTTGATCTTCGCGGTATGCAGTTGAATGCCGTAAGTAACGAAGACAAATGCGATTGCGTAAAGTAATCCGGGGCGATCGCTGGTGACGATCGTCAGCGTGTGATAACCGCCGCGCTCATTGAGCCGCAGGTCGACTTCCGGTGCGATCGGAAAATGTTTGATTTGGCGCGAAACGCGCGTGCGGCCCGGCGCAGCGAGCGGTTTATTTTTTGCGAGCGTTTGATTGAGTTCGTGCTCGATGTAACTTAAAAAATCGCGGTAGTGGCTATCTTTTTTTGCGCTATCCAGCACGTAAAAACTATCGAGCACATAGCCGCGCAAGGTCGTATAAATTTTTGCTTCGATAATATTAAAACTGAGTTGGCCGAAAAATCCGCTGATGCGCGCGAACAGCGCCGCACGATCCGGCGAATAAATCATCACCTGCACGCCTTCGCCGACCGGACTCAGACGCGCTTTGATGATGGGTTCTTTGGTCTCGACGCGGCGGCCGATGGCACGGGCATGCCAGGCGATTTCTTGCGCGTCGTGGCGGCGAAAATAGGACGCGTCGAAATTATTCCACAGCGCAATCAGTTGCTCTTCCGACAATGCGTATTGACGAATGATGCGCAGCGCTTCGTCGCGCTTAAGTTCAATTTCCGCTTCGGCGTTGGTCTGCGTGCCCGCCAAAAAGCGTTTGGTCAATCGATAAAGATCTTCCAGCAACTTACCTTTCCAAGCGTTCCAAACTTTTGGGCTGGTGCCGCGAATATCAGCAACGGTCAGCAAATAGAGCGCCGTTAAGCGCCGCTCGGTGATGACCCGTGCTGCGAATTTTTCGATCACATCGGGGTCGCTGAGGTCTTGCTTTTGCGCTGTTGCCGACATGACTAAATGACTTTCCACTAACCAGACCACCAGCTCGCAATCATCGCTGCTTAAGTTATGCGCTTTGCAAAAGCGACGTGCATCGACGGCGCCGAGCGAGGAGTGATCGCCGCCACGACCCTTGGCGATATCGTGAAATAAAGCGGCGAGGTAAAGTGTTTCGGGCCGCTCAAACTCCGCGATCAGTTTGCTGCAAAACGGAAACTCGTGGGCGAACATCGGCAGCGCGAAACGGCGCACGTTGCGCAATACTTTTAAGATATGTTCATCGACGGTATAGACGTGAAATAAATCGTGCTGCATTTGCCCGACGATGCGGCCGAACGCGGGGATGTAACTGCCGAGCAAACCGTATTCGTTCATCCGGCGTAGCGCATAAGTGACGCGGAGCGGCGCACGGAGGATGTCGATGAACTGCGCACGATGTTTCGGATCGGCCCGAAAGCGAGTATCCATGCGGTCCCTGGCTCGCCATAACGCCCGCAGCGTGGTCGGGCTTAAGCCTGTTAATTCCGGATGGCGCTGCAAAACGCGAAAAGTTTCGAAGATGGTTTCTGGTTTCAATTGATATAAGGTTTCATCGCGCAAACGCAACACGTCGCCACGGACTTGAAAATTGGGATTCTCTTCGAGATCGACCAGCGGCGCGAGCGGGAAAATGCGGCCGGAAATGTTGTGCAGCAAAATCGTGTTGAGAAAGCTGACAGCCTTGGTTGTTTGATAATACCGCTGCATCAAGATTTCGCTCGGCCGTTTCTGCCCTTTGCTTTGTAGTCCCATTTCTTCGGCGAGCGCAGTCTGAAAATCGAACAGCAAACGATCCTCACGGCGATTCGCTAAGTAGTGCAAACGCACACGCAGTTCCTTCAGGAAATGCTCGTGGCGCCTTATTTGGCGCGCCTCGTGGCGCGTGATTAAATCAGCATCGGCTAACGCGTTCCAGTCGCCGCCTTGTTGCGCAGAATTAGTCAGCCAAAGAATATTTTGCAAGTCGCGCAGGCCGCCGGGACTTTCCTTGAGATTGGGCTCGAGGCTGTAGCTGGTTTCGTTAAAGCGCAGGTGGCGTTTGCGCTGCTCTTCGCGTTTGGTAGTGTAAAAGTTTTGCGTATCGTGGTTGGCCGCAAGCCGGGTGTTTAGAACTCGAAAAGTAGCCGGGCTCCCGGCTAACAGCCGTGCTTCGCGCAAGGTAGTTTGCACGGTAATATCGGCGCCGCTTTCCGCAATGCATTCTTCGACCGTGCGCACGCTGTGGCCGACCTCCAAGCCAACATCCCAGAGCGTGCCGATCAGTTGTTCGATACTTTCCGGCGCTTGTGTTTGATGGCCGGAGAGAATCAGCAAATCGATATCGGAGAACGGAAATAATTCGCCACGGCCATAGCCGCCGACCGCAATCAACGCGTAATCGGATGCCAGCCCGGCGGCTTGCCAAATCGATTGCAGCACGTGATCGACCAGGCGGCAATGACCTGTTAGCAGGCTGCGAACATCGCCATCGGCGAGAAATGTTGATTTGAGCGCTAAGCGTTCGGCACGCAGTTGATCGCTCCACGCTAACGGCAGTCGCTGGGTCGAAGTGGCCGCCGCAGCCGTGGCATTGGACATGACGCTACCCTACGCCGGCATCGCGGGGCTGCCGCTGGAAACGGTCAATACTTCAAAGCCCACATCGGTGACCAACACGGTGTGTTCCCACTGCGCGGACAGGCTGTGATCGGCGGTGACGATGGTCCAGCCGTCGGCCATTTGCCGGATTTCGCGACGTCCGGCGTTGATCATCGGTTCGACGGTGAACGTCATGCCGGCGATCAGCTTCATGCCGGTGCCGGGCTTCCCGTAATGCAAAATCTGCGGATCTTCGTGGAATTTGCTGCCGATGCCGTGGCCGCAAAATTCGCGCACCACGCTGTAACCGTTGCGCTCGGCGTGGCTTTGAATGGCGTGGCCGATATCGCCCAAGCATGCACCAGGCTTTACCGCTTTGATGCCGCGCCACATGCAATCGTAGGTGAGATTGATCAAGCGTTTCGCCGCGATCGAAGGCTCGCCGACAAAAAACATTCGGCTGGTATCGCCGTGAAAAGTATCTTTAATCACCGTGATATCGATGTTGACGATATCACCGTTTTTTAGCGTTTTCTCACCGGGAACGCCATGGCAGACTTGGTGATTCACCGACGTACAAATCGATTTCGGGTACGGATTGTGGCCGGGCGGCGCGTAGTTTAACGGCGCGGGAATGGTGTGTTGAACGTTAACCATGTAGTCATGGCAGAGCCGATCGAGCTCGCCCGTCGATATGCCTGGTTTGACATGAGGCGTGATGAAGTCGAGCACTTCGGCAGCCAGGCGCCCGGCAACACGCATTTTCTCGATTTGTTCCGGCGTCTTGAGAGTGTTCGACATCAAATAGAAGTTCGCGGGTTATGCTTGATCGGTCATTATAACAAGCGCTCTATTTCGCCTAGGCGGTCGGTAGTTTGTAAGCTTTGAAGTCCTCGCGTAATTTTCTTTTAAGTATTTTGCCGGTCGCAGTGTGCGGTAGTTGCTCGACAAACGCAACGTCGTCGGGCATCCACCATTTTGCGATTTTGCCGTCGAAAAATTTCAGTAAGTCTTCTCTTGTCACAGCGGCGCCAGGTTTCTTTACGACCACAAGCAACGGACGCTCATCCCATTTCGGATGATAAATACCGATGACTGCGGCTTCCGCAACATCCGGGTGTGCCATGGCGAGATTTTCCAGATCGATGGAGCTAATCCACTCGCCGCCGGATTTGATGACATCTTTAGAGCGGTCGGTGATTTGCATGTAGCCATCGGCGTCGATCGTTGCGACATCGCCGGTTGGAAACCAACCTTCGGGCGTGAGCGGATTTCCCCCTTCGCTTTTGAAATATTCGCCAATAACCCATGGGCCGCGAACCAATAAATCACCGAAAGCTTTGCCGTCGTGCGCTAGATTTTTGCCGTCGCCATCAATGATTTTCATTTCCACACCAAATATAACGCGGCCTTGCTTTTGTTGAATGCCGAAACGTTGTTCTTCGGTCATGGAAAAATGTTTATCCTTAAACGTATTGAGCGTACCCAGCGGACTTAATTCGGTCATGCCCCAGGCGTGAAGCACGCGCACGCCGAATTCGTCTTGGAATGTTTTAATCATCGCAGGCGGGCACGCCGAGCCGCCGATGACAGTGCGATTCATGGTCGTGAACTTCAGGTTATTTTGCTTAACGTAATTTAACAGGCCCAGCCAAACCGTCGGCACGCCGGCTGACATCGTCACGCGCTCATTCTCGAATAATTCGTAAAGGCTTGCCCCATCCAGCCCCGCGCCGGGAAATACAATCTTCGCGCCGACCATCGCGCAAGCATAGGGCGTACCCCAGGCGTTGACGTGAAACATCGGCACGACAGGCAAAATCACATCGCGCGCAGAGAGGTTCATCACATCGGGTAGCGCAATCGCATAGGAGTGCAAGATCGTGGTGCGATGGCTGTATAGCACACCTTTCGGATTGCCGGTGGTTCCCGAGGTGTAACACAAAGACGACGCCGTGTTCTCGTCGAATACAGGCCATTCGTATTCATCGGATTCCGCGGCGACTAGCTCTTCATAACACAATACGCCGGTAGTTTTCATCGATGGCATGTGGGCACGATCCGTCATCGCAACCCAGCCTTTAATATTTTTACAATGCGGCGCAATGCCGTCGATCAGCGGCGCAAAAGTAATATCGAAAAAAACATATTGATCGTCGGCATGATTAACGATGTACGCGATTTGTTCCGGGAACAAACGCGGGTTGATTGTGTGCAGCACGGCGCCCATGCCGGATACCGCGAAATAGGTTTCCAGATGGCGAAAACCATTCCAAGCGAGAGTACCAATGCGTTCGCTCGGCTTAATGCCGAGTTTAATTAGCGCGTTGGCAAGTTGCCGCGAGCGTTTGTGCGCATCGGCATAGGTATAGCGGTGAATGCCGCCTTCGGTTAAGCGTGAAACGATCTCAGTGTCGCCGTGATATTGCGATGCGTGCCGAATCAGTGAAGAAATCAGAAGAGGCATGTTCATCATAAGGCCGTGCATGGTGTTCTCCCTGGTAAATAGATTGAGTTAATAGCTGAAAAGTATAACGCAGCGCACTTGAATTGATGGGTTGCATTTGCGTATTTCAACGCGCTGTGTATAATCCGCCCTCTTGCTTGAAATACGGGTGCCCCGCAGAACAATTTCTCTGCTAAAGCGCGACAAAAATTCCAGCAATACCGCAGAAGTAAGTAACAGGGATTGTTGACATGAAATTGAAATCTTTGTTATAGTAGCGGTCTTGTTGGATCAGACGCGGGGTGGAGCAGCCTGGTAGCTCGTCGGGCTCATAACCCGAAGGTCGTAGGTTCAAATCCTACCTCCGCAACCAAATTCAAAAAAAGT
>JANOGO010000177.1:0-2451 GCA_031406045.1 Pseudomonadota bacterium | reverse complement strand
TGACGCCGCGTTTTGTGGCGCACTATCTCGGCCGCTTGATCAATATCCATCCGTCGCTGTTGCCGTCCTTCACCGGCCTGCACACTCATGAACGCGCGCTGCAAGCCGGTGTCAAATTGCATGGCTGCAGCGTGCATTTTGTCACGCCGGAATTGGATAACGGGCCGATTATCGTTCAAGCCGCCGTGCCGCTGTTGCCGAATGACGACGCGGCAGCGCTGGCAGCGCGCGTGTTGCAACAAGAACATGTGATTTATCCGCAAGCGTTGCGCTGGCTGATCGAAGGCAAGGTCAGCCTCGGCGGTGATCTGCGCGTTAAGTTTAGCGGAGCGGCAAATGCAAGTGGCGCGCTCATTAGTCCAAAGGAAATTGAATGAAACGATTGTGTGTAATTCTGTTGATCGCGTGTACCGGCCTCGCGCAGGCACAGGTGCGCGAAATCAAAACGACTTATTTTTTGCTCAAGGGCACGACCAAGCTCGGCGAAGTGACGGAAAAATTTACTATTCGCGACGGCAAGTATTACATCGAGAGTGTGGCGAAACCGATTTTGAGTTGGCTGTTGCCGACGCTGACGCAAACCGCGAGCGGCAGCGTGACGGCGGACGGATTAAAACCCGATCGTTTCACGCAATCGCTCAGCAACAAGCCGGAAAAAAATATCGCCGCCGATTTCGATTGGAACAGCGGCGAATTGCTGCTCTCTCGCAACGGCGAAACAAAACGCCACGAACTCAAAGCGCAAACCTTCGATAGCCTGTCGCTGAAATATCAATTCATGTTCGCGCCGCCCCACGCCGACGGTTCGGTAACATTGACCGATGGTAAGAAGGTCGAGGCGTATCCTTATCGCGTGCTGAAAGACCAGATGGTCAAAACGCCTTCGGGTGACTACGATACCTTGCATGTCGCGAAAATTAGAGAAGACGGAGACGAGGCGAGCTTCGAATTGTGGCTCGGCAAAGCGCAACATTTCGTACCGGTCAAAGTCATGGCGGCGAACGATGAACATCGGCTTGAGCAAGTGTTGACCAAGATCGTGGTTGACGAAACGGTGCAGTAACGCTCGTGGCTGAGCTAGCGCTACTCGCGTTTCGACCGTCCCGCGCGTTTTGGTGGATGGTGGCGTTGTCGGTTGCGGTGCATGCATTATTTTTGTATGGCGTTCGCGTAAAAAGCAAAGCGCTTGATGAATTACCGCCGGTGGCGCTAAACGCCACCATCGCGCCGCGAGCGAGCCCCCTTCCCGCGCCAATTGTCGAACCGCTCCTGACAAAAAAACCGGTGGAGAAAACCGCAGTAACGCCGAAGAAACTCGTCAAAGCAAAAAAACCTAAGCGAAAGCAAGCACCGCCTGTAGAGGCAGCACCGGAGCCAATCGCCAAGGCATCGTTGCCAGAAGCCACGCCGGACTTGCCTCCCAGCCCGGCACCTGAAAAAATCGAAGCGCCTGCGCAACTGCCCAGCGCGCCGCCGACGCCGTCGATCGCGAATTTACAGGAGCGTTCCGGTGCGAAAGTTCGCGCGGCGACGCCGATCGAAAATCCGACGATGCCGGCGGACGACGTCGTTGCGGTCGAGAAGAAAATAGTCGGGGAACCGGCCGTGGAACCCACGCCGATGCCGGCGATCGCCACCGCGCCGCATCCGCTCGAACCAGTCGGCCAAGACGGGCCGCCACGCGCCGAAACGCCGTCGGCGGTCGTCAACAAGCCTACGCCGGCGCAGATTGCGATCGCTTCGCCGCCAGTAGCACCACCGGAACCGGAGCCGATTTTGGCCGCACCCGCCGCACCGGGGCAAGACAAAGTCGCCATTGTCGCGCCACCAGAACCCGTTGCACCGCCGCTCGTCAATATCGATCCGAACGCGTTACCGCTGCCGGCGAGCGGCGAGGCGCAATATAAATTGCGCATGGGTCTGGTGTCCGGCGAGTTGACGCTGAGTTGGAAATTCGCCGATGGACATTACCGCTTGGACAGCGTTGCGCAAGGCTCGGGCATTTTTGCGATCGCGGGAAAATTCATTCAGGCCAGCGAAGGCGACATCGCGACGACCGGCTTGCGTCCGGCAAATTTCAGCATGGAGCGGCGCGGCAAGAAAGACAGCGCATCATTTAACTGGACGGACAATTCCGTGCGCTTTTCCGGCAAGAGCGGCGAGCGCACCGAAGCCGCGGCGCCGGGTACGCAAGATATGTTGAGCTTACTTTTTCAATTGGCGTTCGTGCCGCCGTTGGGCGACGATCTCACGGTAATCGTCACGAACGGGCGCAAGCTCGAACGCTATTCGTTCGAGCGCGCCGGCAGCGAAGTTATCAGTTTAGAAGGTGGCAAATTTAATACTCTGAAAATTTTGAAGCGACGCAAAGGCGACGACGATGGGATGGAAGTGTGGCTCGCATTGGAACATCACTACCTACCTGTTAAAATTCGCGTCACGGATAAAAAA
>JANOGO010000175.1:0-2955 GCA_031406045.1 Pseudomonadota bacterium | reverse complement strand
ATGAACGGATCGTGCGGCTTCGGTAAATGGGCGTGAACGTGGCGCATTACCTCGTCTTTGGCATGGGGACCGGTCACGGCCAAGACTTTCGGATGGGTCTGGCGCACGATATCGCCCTTTGCGCCCAAACAGCCGGTCACAATCACTTTGCCGTTTTCGTTCAGCGCTTCGCCGATCGCGTCTAACGATTCCGCTACCGCCGAATCGATGAAACCGCAGGTATTGACGATGACTAAATCCGCATCGGCGTAAGCGTTCACCGTCAGATAACCTTCGGCGCGTAACTGAGTCAGTATTTGTTCGGAATCAACCAGCGCTTTCGGACAACCGAGGGACACGAAACCAATTTGCGGCGCGGCTAACGCCGAGGGAACTTTCGCCATGATGGAGCGATTACTTTGCGCTGCGGCGCGCTTTGGGGCCGGGTTCTTCGCCGGGCGCCGGTTCGGGATCGGCCTTCGGCGTAAGCGGTTCAAGATTGCCGAAAATATCGCGCGCCTGTTTTCGCATTTGCGTTTGCATGTCGACGAACATCGTAGCGCTTTGTTCTAAATAATTTCCCATCATGCCTTGCACAATCGGCCCCTGAGCTTTGAAAAACTGCGACCAAATTTCTGGACTTAACCCGGCGGCATTGCCGTACACCGCGCGCGCTTGGTCTTGCAATTTTTGCTGTACGTCAATGAAGGAATGCACGCCGCGCTCCAAAAAGGTGCCCATGACGCCCTGCATCGCATTGCCGTAGCAGCGAATCATGTGCGCCAACATTTCGGCGGTGAATAACGGCTGACCGCCCGACTCTTCCTCCAAAATGATTTGCAACAGAATGCTGCGGGTGATGTCTTCGCTGGTCTTGGCGTCGAGCACTTCGAAGGCGATGTTGCCAAGCACCAAATCTTTTACTTCGGACAATGTGATGTACGCGCTGGTGTTGGTGTCGTAAAGCCGCCGATTGGGATATTTTTTTATTACGCGCTTATCGTCCGCCATTGCTGCTCCAGAAAAAGTTTGTGCATGACACAATTTTTAACAGTTGAATTATAACATCTGTGGCACCATCTACGCTAACACGTTGATGGATTAGGGTTCGTCGCAAAAAAACAACGCCTAAACTATTTATTGCACTGCAACAAAAAAGTCTTGACATCGGATTAAGACATCTCCATAATTCGAATTGTTGCAGTGCAATATTGCTCTGCCAAGAACCCCAGTCAATTTTATTTCAAGGAGATTTAAAATGGTTATCGCCCCAGAGCAGTTTGCAGATGTAAACAAATCGACCATCGACGCCGCATTAAAGTTCGCCAAAGTATCGTTTGACGCCGCCGAGCGCTTGGTTGGCCTGCAGTTAGCCGTCGGCCGCGACGTCGTCACCGAAGGTGCAAAAAACGCCGCATTGCTGAGCGAAATTCGTGACGTGCAAGATTTAAGCGCGTTGCGTGGCAAAGTAACCGAAACCTCCAGCGACAAGTGGACCAATTATTCCAAAGCGATTTACGAAGTTGCGCAACAGACCCAGGCGCAATGGACGAATCTGTTCGAAGCGCAAGTAACCGAAATCAACAAAAATGTCGCAGTCGCGCTAGATAAAGCAGCAAAAACCGCCCCGGCCGGCACCGACGTTGCGATCGCCGCGATTAAATCGTCGATCACTGCAGCCAGCGCCGCGTTCGACAGCATGACCAAAGCCGCGAAGCAAGTCGCGACCATGACTGACGCGAACGTGAAAGCCGCCGCGAGCGCCACCAATGCAGCCGTAAAGTCCGCTAAGAAGTAAGACTTTACTTCGCAAAAGCTCCTCCTCCTTTGCTTTAATGGTTCCCATTAAGTAAAGGTTTACGCCCCAGAGGTAACTCTGGGGCGTACTTTTTTGTGCAGTCTATGCTTGTAGAGGCGCGTGGATACTGGTTCTCAGGCCATGCCCTGCCGGGAGCCAATGAGGACGCGGGCCCTGGCAAGGTGGATAAAATCGCGCTAGGCTTACGGCCATGTTTTCGTTTTTCTCCAATTGGCGCCGCGCGCGGATCCTGAAAAAACCCCATATCGATCCCGCGTTGTGGCAGCGCGCAGTCGGCTCGACAAATTTTCTACGTGGCTTAACCAACGCCGAACTCACACGCCTAAACGAAAACGTTCGCGTATTCATGCACGACAAAGAATTCAGCCCCGCCCACAACCTCGAACTCACCGAAGAAATGTGCGTGCGCATCGCGCTGCAAGCGTGCTTAATGACATTGAAACTCGACGCCGGCAGCTTTGATGGCTGGCACGGCATCATCATTTATCCCGACGAATTCGTGCCGAATCACCAATACGTCGACGAAGCCGGCGTTGTCCACACCGATCGCCGCCCGATGACCGGCATGGCGCGCAGCGACGGCCCGGTGATTTTGTCGTGGGCCGATACGCAAAGTTCGTTCACTGAGGACGGCGTCAATGTCGTGATCCACGAATTCGCTCACAAACTCGATATGCGCAACGGCGACGCCAACGGTTTCCCGCCGCTGCACAAAGGCATGAACTCGCGCGCGTGGGCGAAGAGTTTCGGCGCGGCGTTTAGCAATTTTTCCAAACGCGTTGATGCCGGCGAAGACACCGCGATCGATCCCTACGCATCGGAAAATCCCGGTGAGTTTTTTGCAGTCTTGAGTGAGGTGTTTTTTGAAATGCCGCAGATTATTGTTGACGAATATCCGGCGGTTTACGAACAGCTTCGCGCGTTTTATCGACAGGATACGTTTGCTCGATTAAATAGGGCCTCGCCAAATCACAAAGCATCAACCTAACTCGCGCTATCGTTGCGAGCTGCCTGTATTGGCGCTGTCGATACTCCCCACGGACCATCACCCGCAGTGGTCTAAACCCTAAGCGGACCCTCTCCCGCTTTGCGGGAGAGGTTTTATCTTCCCCTCGCCCCTCTGGGGAGAGGGTTAGGGGTGAGGGGCAAGCCGTACT
>JANOGO010000168.1:0-2599 GCA_031406045.1 Pseudomonadota bacterium | reverse complement strand
CATCTCCGGTAAAATCCACTCCCTTTCGCAAGTAGCAATCCGATGTCAGAAATCCTAGAAACACCCGTCACCGCCGACGCACCCAGCGCCCTCATCGCGCGCGAAGTCGCGCGCCGCCGTACGTTCGGCATCATCTCCCACCCGGATGCAGGCAAGACAACGCTCACAGAAAAATTACTACTGTTCTCCGGTGCGATTCAACTCGCTGGCTCGGTGAAGGCGCGCAAGAGCGGTCGCCACGCCACCTCGGATTGGATGGAAATCGAGAAACAGCGCGGCATTTCCGTGGCGAGTTCGGTGATGCAATTCGACTATCGCGATCACGTCGTAAACCTGCTCGACACGCCCGGCCACCAAGATTTTTCCGAAGACACGTACCGCGTGCTCACCGCCGTCGATTCGGCGCTGATGGTCATCGACGCAGCGAAAGGCGTGGAAGCGCAAACCATCAAATTGCTAAACGTCTGCCGCATGCGCGACACGCCGATCATCACTTTCATCAACAAGATGGACCGCGAGACGCGCGATCCGGTGGAATTGCTCGACGAAGTGGAATCGGTGCTGAAGATCGAATGCGCGCCCGTGACCTGGCCGATCGGCATGGGCAAAACTTTTCGCGGCGTCTATCACCTGTTGCGCGACGAGATTTTGCTGTTTACGCCCGGCGAAGAAAAAGCCAATCAGGATGTCGAGATCATCAAGGGCATCGATAGTCCGCGTCTCGCGGAAATGTTCCCGTTGGAAATCGAGCGCGTGAAGATGGAAATCGAATTGCTCAAGGGCGCGTCGCACCCTTACGATCTCGATGCGTTTTTAGCGGGAACTAGAACGCCGGTTTTTTTCGGTTCCGCGATCAATAATTTCGGCGTGCGCGAAATTCTCAATGCGCTGATCGATTGGGCGCCCGCGCCGATCGCGCGCGACGCAACGGTGCGCCAAGTCGTGCCCACCGAAACACCCTTCTCCGGTTTCGTGTTCAAGATCCAAGCCAACATGGACGCCAACCATCGCGACCGTATCGCGTTTCTGCGCGTGTGCTCCGGCCGCTTCGAGCGCGGTATGAAAGTCAGACATTTGCGCATCGCGCGAGACATCAAAGTTTCCAGCGTCGTCACCTTCATGGCCGCGAGCCGCGAGCAAGTCGAAGAAGCCTACGCCGGGGACATCATCGGCCTACCGAATCACGGCAACATGCAAATCGGCGATAGCTTTTCTGAAGGCGAAGCACTGCAATTCACCGGCATCCCCTACTTCGCGCCGGATTTCTTCCGCGCCGTGCGCATCCGCAACCCGATAAAGGTCAAGCAACTGCACAAAGGCCTGCAACAACTCGGCGAAGAAGGCGCAGTGCAAGTATTCAAACCCGTCAGCGGCGGCGATTTAATTTTAGGCGCAGTCGGCGTGCTGCAATTCGAAGTCGTCGCCAGCCGGTTACAAAATGAGTACGGCGTCGATGCGGTATTCGAAGGCACCAGCACCACCTGCGTACGCTGGGTCACCGGCGAAGACAAACGCATGCTCGCCGACTTTGAAAAAAACCTAGGGCATAACGTTGCTTACGACGCGGCAGGGAACATGGCTTATCTCGCGCCGAATAGTATTAACTTGGAATTGACGCGGGAGCGGTGGCCGAAGTTGGTATTTCATGCGACTCGGGAGCATGCGGTTAAGTTGGGGTAGGTGACGTACGCCCCATGGCAGCCACATAAAAACTGAAAATGCTTTGGATTGATCCCGTGCTCGCCTTCTCGCTTCCGCATTGGAAGGTATGTGACGCGGCACCAGGCAAATATGTGTCGCCGTCAGCGATGGGTTTTAAGTGTGAGGCTGGTGACATTAATCGTCTTAATAGCCGCTATCGGTTAGCCAAATCCTTCCAGTCCATTCAACTAGAGTCATACGCCAAAGATACTGTTGATGGATATTCTGCTTTATTTCACGTCTTCTTATGCTATTCCGCCTTTGAGCAGTTTATGTCCTGTTGTGGATTGACCATCGACGGTATGGCGTCCTGCCTTAATAAATATGACGAGAACGGTTTCCAGGCGTCCATCAGAACTATCGAAAAGCACGATATTTTTCTCAAGGACGTTAGCAAATATCTCGATGGAAAAGCGGTCAGGCTGCAATTTAAAGCGTTTCTTAGCGGGGAAACCTGTAACGTCCTTTACCTCGCTGCTGGCATTCGCCACATTTTTTCCCATGGGATACTTACACCAAACGCCGGCACAGGCTACACGTTACCGGCACAAAATGTCTGTAGGGCACTTACTGATTTTGTTTTTCGAGTTACCGAGGGTGAGTTCGCTACCCGCCTTCAGGAAAATGGGATATTGTCGTAGCTCTGTAGGTACGGAAAAGCGAAGCGCCTTCCGCCGTATGTCGCGTGAATTATCCCACCATTCGGCGCAATACGATTGCGCCCTACTTTTTCTAATTGGCGGCAATGAAATTTGATTGTCATTGCGAGCTGCCTGTATTGGCGCGGCCGATACTTCTCATGGACCATGAACAGCGTAAACGTTGGCGTTGTAGGGTGGATCAAGCAAAGCGGATCCACCGTGGCGAACATCGTTCGCCGATTTTTTCGCCCATGGTG
>JANOGO010000143.1:0-15672 GCA_031406045.1 Pseudomonadota bacterium | reverse complement strand
CCGAGCGAGTTCTTGCTCCAGATGGCGAACGAGCTTTTGTACATTTTGCTCGCCGGTATCGACAATAACATGCGCGGTTTCACGATAGAGCGGATCGCGCTGCAACAGCAATTCTTGCAAGCGCGCTCGTGGATTGTCGGTTTGCAACAGCGGGCGGTTCTTGTCGTTGCGCGTGCGCCGCCATAAATCATCCGCGCTCGCCCGCAGATAAATCACGGTGCCGCGATTGCGTAACACGATTCGGTTCGGTTCGCGCAAAATGGCGCCCCCGCCGGTGGCAAGAACGATGTCGGTTTGGTGTGTAAGGTCGTCGATGACCGCTTCTTCGCGCGCGCGAAAGCCTTCTTCGCCTTCCAGCTCAAAAATAACTGCGATCTTGACGCCGGTGCGCTGCTCGATTTCGTGATCCGCGTCGATAAAGCGTTTGCTCAAATGCTTGGCGAGCAGTTTCCCGACTGTGGTTTTGCCCGCGCCCATGAGCCCGACCAAGAATAAATTCTGTGATTTCATCGATATCACTACCCAAACAAAACCGGCCGGATCGTAACGATCGCGGCCGGATAAGTTTCTAAGGATAGCAAAAGCTCAACTATTGCGGTGGCTTTTGGTCCATTGCGAACTCACATTCCACCATGGCCAGCACCCTTATGAATACTGCCTTACAGCGATGCATGCTCGCTGAGCCGCATGGATAGTGCTTGTCACGATACCCATTTATTAATACTCTCTATCGAGCGGTAAGGGTATCTTTAATAATCTTCGGCGTGATGAAAATAAGCAGCTCGACCTTGTCATCAACGCGCGCATCGTGTCTGAACAAGCGCCCAATGAATGGCAGATCACCAAGCAACGGCACTTTTTCCGTATCCACGCGTGAGGTTTGTTCGTAAATTCCGCCGAGCACCGCGGTTTCACCGTCGTCAACCAGGATTTGCGTGACGACTTTCTTCGTGTCGATTGAAGGAATGCCTTGAAACACTTGGCCGACAGCGTCTTTCTTCACTTCAAGGTCCATGATCACTCGGCCATCCGGAGTAATTTGTGGCGTTACCGCAAGACTGAGCACGGCAGGTTTAAAGTTAACCGTCGTGCCACCGTTGGAAGCTGACGTCAAATAAGGAATTTCCGTTCCTTGCTCGATCGTCGCTTTTTGCTTATCTGCGGTAATGACGCGCGGACTTGAAACGATTTTGCCGCGCTTGTCGGCTTCTAGGGCTTGCAACTCAAAACCAATCAGGTTACCGCTGCCGATATTGAGCAATGTAAATGCAATGGAAGCGGTCGGGTCGGCGCCCGCTATCGGCACGCTTATGTTCGGAATATCGACAGCGGCAGTGGGCGTTGTGGTTCCCGTTGAGATCGCGCCGGATTGATTTAGGGTACTTGCGACGCCCAAGTTGTTATTGCCTCGATTAAAACCGCCACGCCCGCCAAATCTGAAACCAAGCTGCTTGCTCCACTTATCGTCCGCGATCACGATGCGCGCTTCGATCATCACCTGGCGCACGGGAACATCGATTTTTACGATGAGTTTGCGCAACTCATCCAGACGGCTACCGGTATCCTGCACGAACAACGTATTGGTTCTGCCATCGAACACGGCGCTACCGCGCTTCGATAGGATGCGTTGTTTTTCATCGGACAACAGCTTTTTCAAATCTTCGGCTTTTTGGTAGCTCAACTGGAAGCTTTCGGTCTGTAATTGTTCCAGTTCCGAAATCTGTTGATTCGCCTCGAGCGCAAGTTTTTCTTTGGTGTTGACTTCATCGGTCGGCGCGATCAACACGACGTTACCGTTCTTGCGCTTGCTTAGGCCTTTGCTTTGCAAAATAATATCGAGCGCTTGATCCCACGGCACGTCTTTTAAGCGCAGCGTGATATTGCCCTGCACAGAATCGCTGGCGATGATGTTCAAGCCGGTGAAATCGGCGATCACTTGCAAGACGGAACGAATCTCAACGTTCTGGAAATTGAGCGATAACTTTTCGCCGGCATAGCCCGGCTGCGACCCTTGCACTAACTTGTTCGGATCTTCGATGAGCCGCTTTACTTCGACGATAAATTTCCGATCGGTTTGATAAGCCGAATGTTCCCACAAGCCTTCCGGCTCGATGTTGATGCGCACATTGTTACCAAACGATCGCGCCTCAACGAATTTGACCGGCGTGCCGAAATCACGCACGTCTAAGCGGCGCTCAAGATTTTTTGCCAGCGCGGCGTCTTGAAATTCTATGACAAGATTGCGCCCTTGACGGCGGATATCGATTCCGGTGGTCGCGTCCGACAGATCGATCACGACGCGGCCTTCACCACTTTGGCCGCGGCGAAAATCGACGTCGCGAACCGAATGTCCCGCAGCGGCCGGTGCTGCTTCGGCGAAGCGCGTTGCTGTTTCGCCGCCAGTGGCTACTTTCTCACCCCCTTGCAAGGTCAAAAGCAGTGTTTTGCCTTCGACTTTAGTTTCATACGGTACCGAGCGATTCAAGCTGATGACGACCCGCGTACGATTGCCCGATTGCACAATATTTAGGTTTCGCAGCTCGCCCTCGCGCAACTCCATCGCGCTTTTGCCCATGCCATTGGTGGTATCTGCAAAATCCAGCGCAATGCGCGGCGGCGTGTTGACAGAAAATGTTCCCGGCGGATTGGCCAAATTTTGCTTCAACGTGAATTTCACGATCACTTTACCGCCCGGCATGCTTTGAGCGGTCACGCTCTCAATTGCATTTCCGGTGGCGGGCGCAGGACTTGCCGCCCAGGCAAAGCCAGTCAAAAAAAGTCCAACCCCGACGAAAAACCGAAGGAATCCAGGAACATTGCAGCGCGCGTTAAACATTATTTTTTCTCCAATTCATCAATCAGTTGTAACGCGGCTTCGCTTTCCTTCCACTCGCCTTCGCTATCCTGAATGCTTTCTTTCAGTGTGACTTCGGTTTCATTGATTGCAACGATTTGACCAAAATTTTGGCCAAGAAAATTACCGGCGGTGACACGATGCACCGTCTTATCAGCGCGTATCAGCGCATAGTGGGTTTTAGCTTTCTCCATGGTGCCCACGAATTTCAGTTGGTCCAGCGGATAGGTCTCCAGCAATTCCTTACGCCGATTAAGGTCCGGACCTTTGTTAGCACTGTCTTTCTTTTGTTGATCAACCAGCTTGCGCTGCTTGAAAGGCTCAAATAAATCTTCTGCCGCGTAAGTGAACGCTTGATATGGCGCAACTTCAGGCAGCGGTTCGATTTTTTGTGTTATCTCTTTATCCGAGTCTCTAACCCATTGCTTGAGGTCTTCGTTGGGCTCACTGCTACAGCCGGCGATAACAGTCGCTAAGCCAAGAAAAACTAATTGCTTCATGATTTTTCTCCCTTCTTGGCTTTCTCTTTATCTTTCTTCGCTTTTACTTGCGCGGCAATTTCGTCGTCGTCCAAATAGCGATAGGTTTTTGCGGTGGCATCCATGACTAACTGTCCCTCACTACCTTTCGCCGTGCTGGTACTAATCGCCACATCGTTCAACAACACGATCCGCGGCAGCTTGGAAACGTCGCTGGCGAAATGGCCCAAATTATGGAAATCGCCGGTGACTTTAATGGTGACGGGCAATTCGGCGTAATACTCCGTAATCGTCTCGGTTGACGAGGGCTTAAACAGTTCAAACTGCAAGCCACGGCTCAACCCCGCCTGGTTGATATCGGTCAGCAAGGCATCCATCTCGCTGCGCTTAGGCAGTTGTTTCAACAACGTGCCAAAACTTTGTTCGATGTCCGCCAGCCGCTTCTCATACGCTTCCAAGTTAACGGCCAGTTTTTTCTTTTCCATGAACGTTGATTTGAGCTGCACCTCTTCGGCTTCGGCCGTGGAGAGATCGCTCATTTGCGGCTTCCAAAAAAACCAGAATGCGGCGGCAACGACAGCCAGTGTCAGCATTAGCAAGCCGGCCAGCTTGAATGGCCACGGCCAACTTCCCGGATCTTGCGGGTTGAGTCCTTTTAGTTGCTCAAGCCAGTTATTCATGCTGTCTTATCCTTCTTTTTCTTCTTGTCGCCTTTATTCGCGCTATCATCCGCGGCTTCCGGTTGGACCCGTTTGACGTGAACGTTCATGCTGAATTCGCTGATCGGATTGTTGTTCTGCACGACGGCTTTAATCTCGACCAATTCCGGCTTTTCCAGCCATTGCGATCCATCGAGATTACGCATCAACGTGGAGATACGACCGTTGGTTTGAGCGTAACCGATCACATTGACGATCTGGCCGGTCTGCTTAATCGATTTGATCCACATGCCTTCCGGAAGCTGGCGCACCAATTGATCCATCAGGTGAACCGACTCGGCGCGATTGGTTTGCAAGGCTTCGACCACTTGTTTGCGCGCCATCAAATCGGCCGTTTGCTCTTTAATGCCTTTGATTTTCTCGATTTGCGCATCGAGCTTTTTCGTTTCTTCGGACAAATAAGTGTTGCGGGTGCGCTGCGTATCCACGCGCCCTGAGAAATAGGTATGCCCCAATAAGCCGATCACCAGCCCCAGGCCTGCGGCGATGCCAGCGCCGACGGCCATTTGCTTCTTGCGTTGGGCGCGCTTTTCCTGGCGATGAGGAAGAAGGTTAATCCGAATCATTCGTCGAATCTCCGCAATGCTAACCCACAAGCTACAAGTAGAGACGGTGCATCCTGCGTGAGTAGGCGCTGACTTACTTTAGATGAAACCTGCATTTGCGAAAACGGATTGGCGACCAGCGTGTTCACTTGGGTACGTGCGGAAACAATGTCTTCCAATCCCGGCAGCATCGCGCATCCACCGGCAAGAAGAATATGGTCGACCTTGTTGTACTGCGTGCTGGTAAAGAAAAACTGCAGCGCCCGGGCGATTTCCAGCGACAAATTTTCCATGAACGGTTGCAGCACTTCCGCCGCATAACCATCAGGCAAGGTCCCGGTTTTTTTCTCTTTTTCGGCTTCCTCGGGATCGATATTGAAGTGCCGCGCAATTTCCTGCGTCAATTGGTTACCGCCAACCTGTTGTTCGCGCACATAGAGCGATTGGCCGTCCTTAAGCATCGCAATGCGCATCGTGGACGCGCCGATGTCGACTGCCGCAATAATGCGCTCGCCCGCTTTGCCGGGTAATTGTTGTTCGATCAGTTCGATCGCCGCTTGGGCCGCGTAGGACTCGACGTCCATAATGGTCGGTTTCAAGCCGGCCGATTCGGCGACGGCGACACGATCCTCGACCTTTTCCCGGCGCGAGGCCGCAATCAACACCTCGATCTCTTCCGGTCCGGTGGGCGATTGCCCGAGGATTTGAAAATCAAGGTTGACTTCATCGAGCGCAAACGGCAAATACTGATTTGCCTCACTCTCAACTTGGATTTCCAGGTCCTCGTCACGGCTCGATGCGGGAATAATCACCTTTTTAGTGATCACCGCGGAGGCTGGCAGCGCCATGGCAACGTGCTTGACGCGCGTGCCGAGGCGGCGCCAGGCGCGCCGCAACGATTCGCCGGCGACTTCCAGGTTAGCGATATTGCCCTCGGTGACGACATCCTTGGGCAACTGTTCGATGACGTATCGCTCAAGGCGATAGCCTTGTTTTCCCACCGCGGACAGCTCGACCATTTTGATGGCGGACGAGCTGATGTCGACCCCCACCAAAGGTGGCGCCTTCGGACTGAGAAATTCCATCTGGGAAAGAATTTTTTCCTTAAGCATCTCGAGTTACTTTAAATAATTCACGTTAAATCCTAACAGTAAGTATAGCAACTGTAAAGCATTTTATAAAAATAACTTTAAATTTAGGCGCAACGGTATAATTCCGCTTTCTAAAGACAAAGACCCCCCAACCGCCTCGTGTCTCATCGCTGGATCCTCTATCCGTTTTTAATCTTTTGCACCATAGGCTTAGTGGCTGTCGGTGTATTCGCCCTCACCCTCGCGTTGCTTTACCCGAATCTGCCGGGCCTGGAATCGCTGACGGATTACAAACCACGCATTCCGCTGCGCGTTTTCACCGCCGAAGGCCAGTTGATCGGCGAGTTCGGCGACGAGCGCCGCGCGTTGGTGAAAATCGACGCGGTGCCCGATCTGATGAAAAAAGCCATCCTCGCGGCGGAAGACGATCGTTTTTATCAGCATTCCGGCGTGGACTATGCGGGCGTGCTGCGCGCTGCGCTGGCGAATGTGTTCGCCGGTGGCGCGCGCGAAGGCGCCAGCACGATCACGATGCAGGTCGCGCGAAATTTCTTTCTGACGCGCGAAAAAACCATCACACGAAAGCTGAGCGAAATGTTGCTCGCGTTCAAGATCGAACGAAACTTGAACAAAGATCAAATTCTCGAGCTTTACGTCAACCAGATTTTTTTGGGCCAACGTGCCTATGGCTTTGCCGCCGCGGGCCAAACTTATTTCGCTAAAAACCTGGAACAGCTCTCCTTAAGTGAAATCGCGGCCTTGGCGGGATTGCCCAAAGCGCCGTCGAAGTGCAATCCGATCAATAACCTTAAGTGCGCGAACCAGCGCGCGTTGTACGTGCTAAGACGCATGCGCGATTTGAAATACATCGGCGACGACCAATACGAAGCCGCGGTAAAACAACCGGCGCGGCTGCGTCAAGCGATCGAAACCTATTCGGTGCCATCCGATTACGTCGCCGAGATGGTGCGTCAATATATGTTCGACACCCACGGCGAAGCGGCCTACGACAGCGGCTTTAGAGTCATCACCACCATTCGCAAAGAGGATCAATTAGCCGCCGACGCAGCGCTGCGCAACGGTTTGTTGGAATACGATGGTCGGCACGGCTACCGCGGCCCGGAGGGATTTGCCGATGTCGACGCAGCGCCGACCAAGGGCGACAATCACCTGGACGAAATTCTCGCCGACAAAGAAATAAGCGGTGGGCTGATTCCTGCGGTGGTAACTCAAGTCACGGTCAATAGCGCGCAGGTGTATTTGAAAGGTGGCATCACGGCCACGCTACAAGGCGAAACCATCAAATTCGCCGCCGCCTCGCTAAATAGTAATGCTGCGCCGAATTTACGCCTGCGGCCGGGCGCGATTATTCGCGTCACCAAGTCCGACAAGGATCGCTATTTCATCGCGCAGTTGCCGGCTGTCGAAGGGGCGTTTGTGGCCGTTAACCCTAATGACGGCTCGATCCGCGCACTCGCCGGCGGCTTCGATTTTCACAGCAATAAATTCAATCATGTGATGCAAGCGTTGCGCCAGCCGGGCTCGAGTTTTAAGCCGTTTGTTTACTCCGCGGCGCTGGAGAAAAACTTTACCCCCGCCAGCGTGATTAATGATGCGCCGCTGGCCATCGATCCGGGCGATGCCAGCGGCGAAATGTGGGAACCGAAAAATTTCGACGAAAAATATTCCGGCCCGACGCGGCTGCGCAGCGCATTGGCAAAATCCAAAAACACTGTATCGATTCGGATCATGCAATCGATCGGCGGCCAATATGCGCAAGACTATGTCACGACCCGCTTTGGTTTCGATCCGAAATTGAATCCACCCTTTCTGACCATGGCGCTGGGCGCGGGCAACGCCACCCCGATGACCGTTGCCGCAGCCTACTGCGTATTCGCCAACAACGGTTACAAAATCCGGCCATACTTTATCGAGCGCGTGATCGACGCCAAAGGCAATATCGTCAGCCAATCCAAACCCGTCGTGGCCGGGGAAACGGCGGAGCAAACGCTCGATCCGCGCAATGTGTTCCTGATGAATACGCTGCTGCGTGACGTCGTCAAAGTCGGCACGGCAACCCGGGCGCTATCGCTGGGCCGCCAAGATTTAGCCGGCAAGACCGGTACCACAAACGAACATCGAGACGCCTGGTTCGCCGGTTTTCATCCATCGTTAGTCGCGATCGCGTGGATCGGCTTCGACAACAACAGCCCGCTGGGCGATAGAGAAACCGGCGCAGTCGCGGCGCTGCCGATTTGGATGTCGTACATGGGCAAAGCGTTGCGCGGCGTCCCGGAAGCGAAACTCACCCCGCCCGCCGGCATCGTGCAGCTCGCGATCAATCCCGAAACTGGCAAACAAGACCCGGATAACCCCGACAAGATTTTCGAGTACTTCTATCAAGAAAATGTCCCGGCGATGCAACCACCGAAAGAAATAGAAATCCAACAAGACGGCGGCGAAAAACCGGCGGAAGAAATCAAAGACCAATTGTTTTAAGCACAGTTATGGGCCGCAACAACCAAATGCGCAGCCATCTTGCCTACTTAGCGGCGCGCCTGATGGCCGAGGGTGGCATTCAAGATTACGGTGCCGCCAAGCGCAAAGCCGCGCGCCAAGCCGGCGTGCCCGACACGCGCGACCTGCCGGACAATCAAGAAATCGAAGCGGCATTGAAATCCTACCAATCGCTCTACCAAGCTGATGAGCAGCCGGCGATACTACGCGAACTTCGCGAAATCGCCGTCAGTGCGATGCAACGCTTGGCGCGCTTTAATCCCTATTTGGTCGGCTCAGTGTTAACCGGTACCGCGGGCGAACATTCCGACATCAATTTGCATTTATTCGCCGACAGCGCGAAAGAATTCGAGATTTTTTTGCTGAACGAAAAATCCGAGTTCGAACTTGAAACACGAAACTTTAAGTTGGGCGAACGGCAAGAAACCGTGCCGGTTTATAACTTAGAACACGATGGCGCAACGATTTCTGCTGCCGTATTCGAGCGCGACGACGAGCGTGTCATGCAGAAGTATAAAGGCGACGGCCGTTCGGTTGAGCGCGCCAAACTCACCGAGGTCAAAGCTTTGTTGGGTGCTATGCCTGCGAGGCGCATGGATACTTGATCGCAGCCATGCTTGGCCTGGAAGCCGCGCTGGTATTGCCGTTTCAGGCATGCCGTTTTCAACATTAATTTTTGCTCTTCTCCCCTATTGACGCGTAATTTCCCAAGGCATATATTGCCGATACAGATTGTGTTGGCTGGTAGGAGTTGCTCGTCCCACGCAATTATCCGCTGGGTGTTGAGCATTTAAGTGCACGTCGAACCAGTGGAGAAAATGATGAAATCGAAGTTAATACGCGCTGCTGCAACACTGCTTTTTGTTCTACCTTTTAGTGTATTTGCCGTACCGATCAGCGATCCCGCCGGTGATTTACTCGCGACTTTTGTACCGGGCGACGATCCCGCGCTGCACGGCGATACCGACGTTATTTCCAGCGAAGTTTCCTACAACCCGACGACGAATCGTTTTAACTTTACCGGTACGCATGCCGCCGATATCGGCACGTCGAAGCTCGCGGACGGCACGCCGAGCGCGATTTATGTGTGGGGCTTGGATCGAGGTCAAGGCACGGAGCGACTCGCCGCGATCGTGCAAGATGTGTTGTTCGATTCGGTAGTCGTGCTTGCAGCCAACGGAACGGGATTTTTTCTTGATCTGGTGAATCCCGGTGGGCCACAGGCAATCGCCGGTGTGCAAATCGACGGCCCGACCATCAGCGCCGACGTTGACGGTTCGCTAATCACTTCGCTCGGCTTGTTCGCGCCGGAAGACTACATCTGGAATCTGTGGCCGCGTTTTATCCTGGACAACTCGTTGATTTTTACCGACCCGGCAGTTTCCGATTTTGCGCCTAACCAAGGCAACGCCGCATTAACGATTGTTGGCCAAGTGCCCGAACCGAACGCATTACTGTTACTCGGCATCGGATTGTTGTTACTCGCCGCGATTAAGCCAAACAAGGCATCGGCCTAGAAGCCGCACCCAGATTGCCTCTTCAGGCACTATGCCTGGAGAGTCATTCCCTGAGCCATTCTGCAGCCTGCAACGCGAAATAAGTCAAAATTCCATCGGCGCCGGCGCGCTTGAACGCAAGTAACGATTCCAACGCGCATTTCTTTTCGTCCAGCCAGCCATTCTTAAACGCGGCTTGCAACATAGCGTATTCGCCACTCACCTGATAAACAAAAGTCGGCGCTTGAAATTCATCTTTGACGCGCCGCAAAATATCGAGGTAGGGCATGCCGGGTTTGACCATCACCATATCCGCGCCTTCGTGCAAGTCCAGACCCACCTCCCAGAGCGCCTCGTTGGTATTCGCCGGGTCCATTTGGTAGGTCATTTTATTGCCCTTGCCGAGGTTCGCCACCGAGCCGACTGCGTCGCGAAACGGGCCGTAAAAGCCAGACGCATACTTGGCGGAATAGGCCATGATCTTGGTGTGGATGTACTCGCCGCCGTCGAGCGCCTTGCGAATCGCGCCGATGCGCCCGTCCATCATGTCCGACGGGGCAACAATATCGACGCCGGCCTCAGCTTGAGTAAGCGCCTGCTTACATAGAATCTCCAGCGTCACATCGTTGATGATGTAACCGTTGTCGTCGATCACGCCGTCCTGACCGTGGCTGGTGTAAGGATCGAGCGCCACGTCGGTCATCACGCCCAGTTCCGGAAAATTTTTCTTCAGCGCTGCGACCACGCGCGGCACCAAGCCGTTGCCGTTCATCGCTTCTTTGCCGTCGAGCGTTTTCAGCGACGGGTCGATCAGCGGAAATAGCGCCATGCACGGCACGCCGAGCTTTAAACATTTTTCCGCCACCGGCAAAAGCTTATCCAAGGTCATCCGTTCCACGCCCGGCATCGACTGTACCGCTTCGGTGCGATTGTTACCGTCGATAACGAACACCGGATAAATAAAATCATCCGCCGACAAGCGATTCTCGCGCACCATGCGGCGAGAAAAATCATCTTTGCGCACGCGGCGCATGCGTTTTTGCGGAAACTGGCCGAGAATTTTCATGTCGAAGAATGAGTCACTAATGGGTAAAAAAATCAGTCGGAACTTTTTTCAGAAACCGGGGGTCTTACTTACAGATGGTAGCAATACTGTCTCCCGCTTTTCCTCCCTGAGCGGGTGCCTTAATCATATTAGGGCTTTGCTTCACCCCCGACTTTACTCCCCTTTAGTCGGGGGTTTTTATTTTCTTGAATCGCACGTTTGCGCAATTCCATGCCGAACAACGTGGCGATCCAATCTTCGGCTTCGTCTATTCCTTGCTTTTTCAGGCTCGAAAAAAGCTGGGCACTGGATTGCGGAAAATCCTTTGCTAACGTTGCTCGAACTTTGCTTAAGGTTGCCGCCTGCTCATTTTTCGTCAGCTTATCTGACTTCGTCAGCAACACGCGGATCGGCAGCCCGCGCGGACTAAACCAGCCGAGCATGCGCTGATCCAGATCCGTCAGCGGATGGCGGCTATCCATCATAATCACCAACGCCTTCAAGCTCGCGCGGGTGCCGAGATAAGCGGAAAGCAAATCACCCCAGTGGGCTTTCAATTCCAGCGGCACGCCGGCGTAGCCGTAACCCGGCAAGTCGACGAAATAACGCTGATTTGCCATGCCGAAATAATTGATCATCTGCGTCCGCCCCGGCGTTTTGCTGACGAAGGCGAGTTTGTTTTGATTGGTGATGGCATTAATTGCGCTGGATTTGCCGGCGTTGGAGCGCCCGGCAAAGGCTAACTCCATGCCCTCGTCCGGCGGTAAATCCACCAAGTTATAGGCAGAGCGGTAATAGGTCAGCGAATTAAACAGTGACATCGGTAAATCGCGTGGTGGCGAGCAAAAAGGGAACTCGTGTAAAATCCGGCGTTCTATTGGTATGGCACAAGCACAAGGAATAATTCATGAGCAAGCAGTGGGCGATGGTGGTTGGATTCGGATTAACGTTGAGCGCGGTAGCGCTATTCGCGGCAGAGCACGTGGCGGCGAAAGCCGATCTCGCCAAGGGTCAAGCCGCTGCAATCACCTGCGCGGCCTGCCACGGCGGCGACGGCAACAGCGCCATCGCGATCAATCCCAGTCTGGCCGGACAGCATCCTGAGTATATCACCAAGCAATTGATGAACTTTAAGTCCGGCGAGCGCAATAACGCGATTATGAAAGGTATGGTTGCGATGTTGGCGACGGACGAAGACATGAAAAATGTCGCCGCTTTTTACGCCGCGCAAAAGCCGCGCCCCGGCATCGCGCGCGACCAAGCGCTGGTTGACGCGGGCCAAAAAATCTATCGCGGCGGTGACATCGCGGCAGGCGTTCCCGCCTGCGCAGGCTGCCACAGCCCAAGCGGAGCGGGCATTCCAGCCCAGTATCCACGCCTGGCGGGGCAGATGAAAGAATACACTTATGCACAACTGCGGGCGTTCAAAGCGGGCGAGCGCGCTAACGACAACGCCGCGATGATGCGCACGATCGCCGGTCGGCTGAGCGAAAAACAAATGGAAGCGTTAGCGGAGTACGTTTCGGGTTTGCAATAGTTATCGCGCGCTGGCGCGCACAAAATAAAGCTCCTTCCCTTGTGCGCAAAGCGCACGGGGGAAGGCCGGGGATGGGGGCAAGCAGTTACTGCAATTTTAGCGAGTAAATTTTAAGGCGCCCGCCCCCACCCCAACCCTCCCCCGCGCGCGTGGCGCGCAAGGGAGGGAGTGGACATTCCACTAGCGTTTCGATATCAAATCTTTCAGCGTCGCGCGCGCCTGCCGCAAACTCGTTTCCGTCGTCGCCCAATCGATGCAGCCGTCAGTGACGGAAACACCGTAACGCAACAACGATAAATCCTCGGGAATCGCCTGATTGCCCGCGTGGATATTGCTTTCCAGCATCACACCCATAATCGATTTATTTCCCGCGGCGATTTGTTTGACGACATCGTCGAACACCTCGGGCTGCCGCGCCGGGTCTTTGCTGGAATTTGCATGACTGCAATCGACGACGATATTGTTTGGCAGTTTTTGTTTGGCTAAAGCCGCTTCCGCCAGCGCGATCGAGTCCTGATCGTAATTAGGTTTCGCGCCGCCGCGCAATATCATGTGCCCATAAGCGTTGCCTTTCGTGCGCACCACCGCAACCTGGCCCTCTTGATTCACGCCCAAAAAACTATGCGGCTGTTTCGCCGAGAGCATGGCATTGATCGCCACTTGCAAACCGCCGTCCGTGCCATTTTTAAAACCCACCGGCATCGATAATCCGCTCGCCATTTCGCGATGGGTTTGCGATTCCGTGGTGCGCGCGCCGATCGCGCTCCACGAAACCAGATCCGACATATATTGCGGACTCATCGGATCAAGCGCTTCCGTGCCCGCCGACAAACCAAGCTCGGCGATGTCGAGCAATAATTTTCGCGCCTTCTTCAACCCTTCTTCGATATGGAACGAATCGTCCATATACGGATCGTTGATCATGCCTTTCCAACCCGTGGTGGTGCGCGGCTTTTCAAAATACACGCGCATCACAACAAACAACGTATCGCTGACTTCGCCCACCAATTTTTTTAGGCGATGGGCGTAATCCATCGCCGCGATCGGATCGTGTACCGAACAGGGCCCGACCACGACCAGCAAACGCGGGTCGCGCCGATCCAGAATTTGCTCAACGATGAGCCGCGATTCAAACACCGTTTTTTCTGCGCGCGCAGAAATCGGCAACAAGGCTTTGATCTCGCCCGGCGTCGGCAAAACATCGAGCGACTCGATGTTGACGTTGTAGATGCGGTTTTCTTCCATCGCGTTTATGCCCTGAGCGCTTGCTTGGCGGCGGCGATTGTCTTCTCGATTTCTTTTGCCCCGTGCTCCGCCGACACGAATCCCGCTTCGAACGCCGATGGCGCGAGATAAATGCCTTGGCTCAACATCGAATGGAAAAATTTATTGAAGCGCTCCTTATCGCATTCCATCATTTCCGCGAAGGTGCGCGGTACGTTGGCGCGGAAGAAAACGCCGAACATGCTGCCCACCGATGCGCTTGAAAGCGCCACGCCGGCTTCCTTTGCAACGCCCTCAATGCCTTGAAGAATGGCTCTGGTATTGGCTTCCAGCCTGGTATAAATACTCGGGTCGCGTTGCAAAATTCGTAGCGTCGTCAGTCCTGCCGTGACCGCGACCGGATTGCCGGATAACGTTCCCGCTTGATAAACGGGGCCGAGCGGCGCGAGTTTCGCCATGATGTCGCGCCGTCCGCCAAACGCGCCGACCGGCAATCCGCCACCGATGATTTTGCCGAGTGTCGTAATGTCCGGCGTGATGTTGAAATGACCTTGCGCGCCTTTCGGCCCGACGCGAAAACCGGTCATCACTTCGTCGAAAATCAACACCGCGCCGTGCTGGGTGCAAAGCGCGCGCAAGGTCTGCAAAAATTCCAAATCGGGAACGATCAAATTCATGTTTCCCGCGACCGGCTCGACGATCACGCAGGCGATCTGGTCGCCCATTTTCGCGAAGGTGTCTTTGATCTGCTGCGAATTGTTGTAGTCCTGCACCAGCGTGTGGGCGACGACTTCCTGCGGCACGCCGGCAGAACTCGGATGGCCGAAGGTCAACGCACCGGAGCCTGCTTTCACCAACAACGCATCGCCGTGGCCGTGGTAACAGCCTTCGAATTTGATGATGGCATTGCGGCCGGTGAAGCCGCGCGCGAGGCGGATCGCCGTCATGGTCGCTTCCGTGCCGGAACTCACCAAGCGCACTTGCTCAATGCTCGGCAACATCGCGCACAACAACTGCGCCATTTCCAATTCTGTTTCGGTCGGCGCGCCGAAGCTCAACGAATTTTCCGCGACTTTTTGTACGGCTTTGATCACTTCAGGATGGGCGTGTCCCAAAATCATCGGGCCCCAGGAGCCGACGTAGTCGATGTATTCCTTGCCGTCGGCGTCGTACAGGTAAGCGCCCTTGCCGCGCTGGAAAAATATCGGCGATCCGCCGACGGCGCGGAAGGCACGCACCGGGGAATTCACGCCGCCGGGGATGTATTTTTGGGATTGTTCGAATAATTGCTCGTTACGTGTGGGCATGGTCGATTCTCTTTACCAAAATAATATGCAGAAGGATCCCCTCGCCCGTCCCTGGCAGGGACGGGCGAGGGGTGGGGGTGAGGGAACGGCGCCTCCATAGCAATCTCCGGCCCCTCACCCTAACCCTCTCCCCATAGGGGCGAGGGGATTTTTGTTTGTTGACGGCGCTGGAATAAGGATGCGAAATCGTGTGCGGTCGCCTCAATATCGTCCGCATCAAACAACGCACTAATCACCGCCACCGCATCGGCACCCGCTTCAATCAGCAGCGGCGCATTGTCCAAAGTGACACCGCCAATCGCGACAATCGGACACGCAATTTTTTGCTTCGCGTCGCGCAATAAATCCAGCGATGGCCGCACCGCATTCGGCTTTGTGATCGACGGAAAAAAACTGCCGAACGCGACATAATCCGCGCCGTTTTTTTCCACTTCGATCGCCAGCGGCAATTGATCGTAGCAAGATACGCCAACGAGCATGCCTGCGAGTGAGGACTGGTGCGCCTCTCCAATGGGCATGTCCTGCGAGCCAAGATGGACGCCGCTCGCAGACATGCTTGCCGCAAGCGCCGCATCGTCGTTGATAATCAGCGGCACGCGATATTCTTTGCACAGCGTTTGCAACGCTTGCGCTTGATTGGCTTTCAAATTCACCGCGAGTGTTTTCGCGCGATATTGCAGTACGCTCGCGCCGCCGCGCAGCGCCGCTTCGACATCGCGCAGGAGTTTCGCCGTGTCGCTCATTTCCGGCGTGATGGCATACAGGCCGTTAATGAGTTTCGCCATTGTCGTCTTCGTCCCGCGCCCAAAACATGCGGTCAGGAATGAATTGCCCCATGCCGGGGCGAAAACCCGCTTG
>JANOGO010000136.1:0-27548 GCA_031406045.1 Pseudomonadota bacterium | reverse complement strand
GTTCATGGTCCATGAGCAGTATCGGCCGCGCCAATACAGGCAGCTCGCAATGACAAAATAAAATCAATACTTTTCTCAATAGTAGTTAGTCGGGCTGGAAGCCAGTACTGGCGCGGCTTTCAGGCTTTTCCCCAAGACATTTAGCACGCCTACACGTAACGCCCGGAACGCTCTCGCGCAAAACATTCCTCGAAGCCTCAGTTACAACAGGTAAAATATCCGCGCATTCGGCAACTGCCGAGCAGCGCTTACGAGGAGTTAACATGTCCAAGGCTTTTGCCTCCCAGGCCGATCTGGCCGAGAAAAAAATTACCTTCGAACAATTGTCGGAAAACGCCTACGCCTACACCGCGGAAGGCGATCCGAACACCGGCATCATCATCGGCGATGACGCGGTGCTGGTCGCCGATGCCCAAGCGACGCCGCTGATGGCGCAGGACGTGATTCGCCGTATTCGCGAAGTCACCGACAAACCGATTCGCTACGTGCTACTCACGCATTATCATGCAGTGCGCGTGCTTGGCGCATCAGCCTATAAAGCCGACCACATCATCGCCAGCCAAGATACGCGCGATCTAATCGTCGAGCGTGGCGCGCAGGATATGCAAAGCGAAATCGAGCGCTTCCCGCGTTTGTTCCGCGGCGTTGAGTCGGTCCCGGGACTGACCTGGCCGACGCTGACGTTCAAAGGCGAGATGACCTTATGGCTCGGCAAACTCGAAGTGAAAATCATGCAACTCGGCCGCGGCCACACCAAGGGAGACACCGTCGTCTGGCTGCCGCAACAGCGCGTATTGTTTTCCGGTGATCTGGTGGAATTCGGCGCGACGCCGTATGCCGGCGATGCCTACTTTCAAGATTGGCCGCAAACGTTGCAAGCGATCGCTGCCCTCAAACCGGCCAAGCTGGTGCCGGGACGCGGCGCGGCATTGACCACGCCCGAGCAAGTACAACGCGGCCTTGACGACACGCGAAATTTTGTCAGCGAACTTTATGCCAGCGTCAAAGCGAGCGCGGCATCGGGCAAAGATTTGCGAGCGATTTACGGCGAAGCGCGCGATAAACTTAAACCGAAATACGGCGACTGGGTGATCTTCGATCATTGCTTGCCATTTGATGTAACGCGCGCCTACGATGAAGCCACGCAATATCCCGACCCGCGTATCTGGACTGCCCAGCGCGATAAGGAAATGTGGGCATCATTGGAAGGCTGATTATTTTGGAAACACTACGCTACCAATCAGGCTTCGCCAATGAATTCGCCACAGAAGCCCTAGCCGGCGCGCTGCCGGTTGGCCAAAATTCGCCGCAGCGCTGCGCCTATGGGCTCTACGCCGAGCAACTGTCCGGCACCGCTTTCACCGCGCCGCGTGCATCTAATCGGCGCTCGTGGCTGTATCGCATTCAACCCGCGGCGAAACACGAGCCGTTCCAGCGCATCGAGAATCGCCATTTAACGAATCGCTTTGGCGAAGCCGATCCCTCGCCGAATCAATTGCGTTGGGATCCGTTGCCGATACCAAGCGCGCCGGCGGATTTCGTCGACGGCCTGGTCACGATGGCCGGCAACGGCGATGTCGCAACACAGTCCGGTTGCGGCATTCATTTGTATGCCGCGAATCGATCCATGGCGGATCGATTTTTTTATAACGCCGACGGCGAATTGTTGATCGTTGCGCAGCAAGGTCGACTGCGCTTCGCGACGGAATTGGGCGTGATCGATGTCGAGCCGCAAGAAATTATCGTGATCCCGCGCGGACTGCGCTTTCGCGTCGAATTGCTCGACGACGTGGCGCGCGGCTATATTTGCGAAAATTTTGGCGCGAATTTTCGTTTGCCGGATTTGGGGCCGATCGGCTCGAATTGCCTTGCTCACCCACGGGATTTTTTGACGCCTGTCGCATCGTACGAAGATCGCCAAGGCGATTTCGAGCTGATCGCGAAATTCGCCGGCAATTTGTGGTCGGCGCAGATCGATCATTCGCCGCTCGATGTGGTCGCATGGCACGGCAATTACGCGCCGTACAAATACGATCTGCGGCGCTTTAACGCCATCGGCTCGGTCAGTTTCGATCATCCCGATCCGTCAATTTTTTTGGTGCTGCAATCGCAAAGCGATACGCCGGGCGTCGACACCATCGACTTCGTGGTATTCCCGCCGCGCATTTTGGCGATGGAGCATACCTTCCGCCCGCCCTGGTATCACCGTAATATCGCCAGCGAATTTATGGGTTTGATCCACGGCGTGTACGACGCCAAGGCCAGCGGCTTCGCGCCCGGTGGCGCGAGCTTGCACAATTGCATGAGCGGCCATGGACCCGACGCGGAAACCTTCGCGAAAGCGAGCAGCGCCGACTTGTCGCAAGTGCATCGAATCAAAGATACGATGGCGTTTATGTTCGAAACCCGCTGCGTCATGCGGCCGACGCGCTACGCGTTGGAGTCGCCGCAGTTGCAACGTGACTATTATCAATGCTGGCAAGACTTGCCGCGGGCATTTGATGCTGCTCATCGTGAAACGTACTGAACCAAGGCTCGTTCAAATAGCTAAGGCGGCCCCCTCACCCCTACCCTCTCCCGCGTTGCGGGAGAGGGAGCATGTCCCCTCGCCCCGTTTACGGGGAGAGGGCTAGGGTGAGGGGGGCGCAATTTCAAATTCTCAAAGACAGAATATGAAGACCACACTAAATCAAACCCACGATCCCAAACTAAAAAGCTGGGTTGAATCGGCCAACTTAACCGAATGCCATTTCCCTATTCAAAATTTACCATTCGGAATTTTTAGCAAGGGCAACGAGCTTCCACGAGCGGGCGTCGCCATCGGCGATCGAATTTTGGACCTTTCGATTCTCGAAAACGCTGGCTTATTTAACGGGCTGCTCGGCAACCACAAAGTCTTCAATTGTGAGCGCCTGAACGATTTTATCGCGCTCGGTAAACCCGCCTGGCACGCCGTTCGAACACGCTTAAGCGAATTGCTCAGTCGAGACAATGCCGCGCTGCGCGATAACACTGAACTGCGAGCGAAAGCCTTCGTTGCGATGAGCGACGCGCGCATGCATCTGCCCGTCGCCATTCCCGGCTACACGGATTTTTATTCGTCGAAAGAACATGCCGCCAACGTTGGCTCCATGTTCCGCGATCCGAAAAACGCGTTGCTGCCAAATTGGTTGCATATGCCGATCGGTTATAACGGCCGCGCGTCGTCCGTCGTCGCTTCCGGCACGCCGATTCGTCGGCCGATGGGACAACTAAAATTACCCGATCAAGAAAATCCTATTTTCGCGCCGTGTAAAAAACTGGATTTCGAATTAGAAACTGCGTTCATCATCGGCACCGGCAACGCGCTCGGCGAACCCATTTCCGTGGCGAACGCCGAGGATCACATCTTCGGCATGGTGCTGATGAACGATTGGAGCGCGCGCGATATTCAGCAATGGGAATACGTGCCGCTCGGCCCGTTCAACGCGAAAACCTTCGGCACATCGATCTCCGCATGGATCGTCACGATGGAAGCGCTGGAGCCATTTCGTTTGGACGGTCCAACGCAAGAACCGGCGCCGCTACATTATCTGGAACAGACCAGTGCAAATAATTTCGACATCGAATTACACGTCGCGCTAAAACCCGGCAATGCGGAAAAAGCAACGACTATTTCCCGCACTAACTTCAAACACATGTATTGGTCGATGGCGCAGCAACTCGCCCATCACACCGTGTCAGGCTGCAACACCCAAACGGGCGATTTAATGGGCTCCGGCACCATTAGTGGGTTTACGCCCGATTCGCTTGGGAGTTTGCTGGAACTGAGTTGGAACGGAAAAAATCCTGTCGCGCTGGATGACGGAACTACGCGAACGTTTATTCAAGATGATGACGAGATCATCATTGCGGGTTGGAGCCAAGGCAATGGCTATCGGGTCGGGTTTGGCGATGTGCGCGGTTTGATACTTCCGGCCGGATAGTTACTTCAAGGCCTGTAGGGAAAAGCGTAGCGCCCGACGTGGCCTTGGGCCATTCTGCCGAATGTGGCCGTACGCAAACCCAACCAATCGGACGTCGGGTTACGCTGCGCTAACCCAACCTACATTTTTTGACTCTGCCACGAGCGGCTCGCTTATTGCGTCGTGGCAGGGCATGGCCTGGAATCCAGTATCCATGCGCTTTTCCGGCCTATCCCAATAATTCCTCAGGAATCTCGACCGGCATATCCAACAAAATTTGCGCATAACATTTCCCGAGTGGATCGGATTGTAGCGACGCCATTCCACCGCCGCCGAGCGCGTGATGAAGAACAAAGTTCAGCGCCATGATGCCGGGCAATTCGTAACGTTCGACTTCCCCATTTACCAAATGCGCCATGTGTGCGGCAACTTTTTCACTCGTCAGATTTTCGCATAGCCACGGCCATATTTTTGGACTGCGTGCGATAACGCCGATGTTACTGTCGTCGCCTTTGTCACCGCTACGGCCGTGGGCGATCAGGATTAATGGAACGACGATTTTTTTACGCTTCTCAGGCGACGTTGAAGCTATTGGAACAGCATTTCGAATCTCGGGATGCCATTCGCCGCCGATCTCGACCATTCGTGGTGGAGCGGTCGAATCGCCATCGATATTAATCGACACCGGCACGCGACGCTTATCCAGCAAAAACGAAAACAACCGCACGACCGGCTTCACGTCGGCGCGACCGCCGCCGAGCGCTCCGCTGGTGCCGGGGCTCATCGACGTTCCGGGCGAACTCGCTTCGCGACGCAAAATCTCTAATGCATTTTTGTCGGCATGGTGAACGGCGATTCGCATGACAACTTCGCGCGCATCGTTTCGTTGTCCGTGCGGACCAAACAAGGATTCAGCGCCGATGATCTCGACGACTGAATCGGCGTAATCGTTAAAGCCACGGTCGGTCATCATGCGGCGCGTTCGCTTCAGCAGCGCATCTGCAGTTTTCTGCGCTTTGCCGACGGCATCAATACCGCGTACGGCGAGGCCGATTTCCAGTTGATAGCCATCCTGAAATGTCGCGCTGACTTTATAGGTCGCGGTCGGCTCGCGCCCGACCACGCCGCTCACGTGCACGCGATGTTCGCCAATTTCTTCTAACCGCACGTTACGAAAATCGCAGATTACGTCGGGCAAAATATATCCAGCCGGATCGCCGATTTCGTAGAGAATTTGCTCCGCGACCGTGGCCGTTGAAATAAGCCCACCGGTGTTCGGTGCTTTCGTTACGACAAAACTGCCATCGCTCGCGCATTCGACAATCGGATAGCCGATATTTTCCCAATCCGGCACGCTTTGCCAATCGGTAAACAGCCCACCGCTACCCTGAGCGCCGCATTCGATAATGTGCCCCGCGAGGCTGGCCTGCGCGAGCTTGTTCCAATCGCGCCAGTCCCAATCGAACTCGTGAGCAAGTGCGCCGACGAGCAACGCGCTATCGACACCGCGGCCGGTGATGATAACCTGCGCGCCGCGACTTAGCGCTTGCGCAACGGCGCGCGCGCCGAGGTACGCATTCATGCTGTGAATTTTTTCCGGCAGCGGCAAACCGCTAAACATTTCTCGCGTTTGTTCTTCGCGCAAATGCGGCAGCAAATTCATCACATCGTCGCCACTGACGATGGCGATCTTGATGTCGACACTTTGTGCACGAGCGATCGCGAGTAACGCATCGCGACAGGCAGTTGGATTGAGCCCCCCAGCATTTGACAACACCTTCACCCGGCGTTTCGCAATCATGCGAAGACTCTGTGCCATCGTGACAGTCACAAAATCCGTCGCAAAACCCATCGATGGATCTTTTCCTCGCGCCCGCGCCATAATCGACATGGTCGTTTCCGCGAGATAGTCGTAGACGAGGTAGTCGAGATTCTCGGTTAATAATTGTGGCGTCGCGATCGCCGAATCGCCCCAAAAACCCGATGCACCGCCGATTCGAATTACTTTATTCATATCATCATTGAAAATTGTTACCCACCGAAAGACATACCAATACGGACCGTTGGCTCAAAAGAAATCATGGGTAAAAAATGCCGAAATACATTCGGCCCATTTTCGCAAAACCACGCCCATGGCTTTACCCAATGCATACTTTACGCTACCTCTTCCACACGCCCATCACCGAATATTAACGCTGCCCTTATACTTTTTCCTGGATAGATTTGGAGCAACACTCGGCGATAATTCAACAATTGGTTCCGGTATTCCAATATAAACTTAGAAGCAGAGTCGGCCACGCTGCCCTCACTTTTATAATCCAACACCCAAACACTGTCATCAAACTCGACAACGCGATCCAGCCGCAATAGCTCGCCAGCGCCATCGATTAAGTTCACTTCGTTTCGCGCGGCCAAGTACCGCCTAGGATCGAAGAATTGTTTCAAATGTGGCGCATGTAAAATTGCGCGGGCTTGTTTTAGCAGCGACGACCGGGTCTCAATTTCGATATCTTGCAAGATCGCTGCGGCCATTGCGTCGGTCACTTCGCCGTCGCGTGCGATTTCCAACAATACATGAAGCTTGATGCCGTAATCGCGGTTTTTGTCGGCCACGAATTGTTTTCGCGTTCCGTGCGGTATTGCTTCGCCATGCTGCCGCGGCGGATCAGTCCGCCGAACAGCGCTTAATTCGCGCTGCGTCTTGGGCGTTTCTGTATGAGGCTGCGAAGCGTCTAACAATTCGCTTGGCGTAATGACGCTCTGCAATGCCTCGTACCAACTCCCTTTGCCGGTTCCGACGCGATTGCCACTGGCGATGAGATATTGCTTTGCGCGAGTCATGGCGACGTAAAGGAGATTCGCGTCCTCTTGCTCGGTTATCGCCGCTTCCTCGGCAATAAACGCATCGCGAGCAACGCCGCGCTCGCTCTTGGTGGTCAAAAAGCTAAAATGGTTGGGTCGCTCAGAGGCGGTGGGCCAGGTGACGAGAACATCGTAAGCGTCCGGCGCTTTCGGTGTGAAAGTTGCATCGATCATCCAAACAATAGGCGATTCCAGTCCTTTGGCGCCGTGAACCGTCATGATCCTCACCACATTGCCGATTGCACCGACGCTGCCTTCGTCCGGCGCCTCGTTGTCGGGTGCTTGGCCTAACGCTTTTAAATCCCCGAGGAAGCGCCCCAAACTTGGGTAACGCCCGCTATCGATGCTGAGGCTGAGCGCCATGAATGCGGTCAAATTTGACTGCACCGATCGCTGCATAGAGTCGGGCACTGCCGCACGATAACGCTGCTCTAGGTCCGACTCGAAATAAATGCGATCAAGTAGATCGTGAACCGGCAAATTCGCCGCTAACGAAAGCCATCGCGCAAGAAATTTATAAGCGCGTTGCAGCGCTATGGAAAATTGCGTCATGCCGACGCTTAATCGATTCCACCAATCGCCGTCGCCGGCTTGGGCTAAATCAATTAAATCTTCGTCCGCACAGCCGAACAACGGCGCGCGCAATGCGTGAACCAAACTCAGATTATCGGTTGGCCGCAACAGAAAATTTAGCAGTGCGGTCAAATCTTGCGCTTCCAGACTATCGAGCAAACCGCCGTGGCGCGCGCTGTGAAATGGAATTCCTGCGGCGCGTAGGGCGGCTTCATAGCGATGTAGTTGCGTACGGCCGCGCGTCAAAATCAAGATATCTCTATAGCTGGCGCGGCGCGATACGCCGGCATCTTGCACCTGCCAAGATGAAACGATTTTTCGAATTCCCCGCGCCAACGCCGTCGCCTCAAGGGCACGACGCCGATCATCGCTATTTATCTGCGGCATGGTCAACAAATTTCGCAACCCGCTCATTTGTTCGGTTGGTGGGTCGTGCTTCGATACTTCCGGCGGTAGCGGCAAAAGAACAATCGCGCCCGGCAGGTTTTTATCAGCGGCAAGGTGTGACACGAACCCACTCAGATGCTTAGTCGTCGTAAAAACCGAATTGACCGCATCCAATACGTCAACACCACTTCGCCGGGACATATTTCGCTGCAAAACCGCGGCTTGATAATCGCGCTGTAGGAAGGCCGTCGCATGAGCAAACAAGCGTGCGTCGGCGCGTCGGAAATGAAATATGGATTGCTTCGGATCCCCGACCAAAAACACCGTTGGCCGAAGATCCGCATCGGACGAGGCTTGCAGCCATGCTTGCAAGGTCATCCACTGCAATGGATTGGTGTCTTGAAACTCATCCAACAATATATGGCGATATCGGCTGTCGAGTTTGTATTGCATATACTCGGCAAAATCAGAGTGATGCAACAGCGTATAGGCGGCATACTCGACGTCGGTAAAATCCATCACGTTGCGCTCGGATTTCAACTGCTGATATTGCTCAAGCAAGCATTGCCCGGCGATGAAAGCAGCGCGATTTAATCGCAATACACGTTGTTCGGCGATTAAATTCTGAGTTGTCTGCAATTGCGCAATGACACGGCCGGCCGCATGACTCACCGACTCATCGTACTTTTCGAAGTGGCTTTCCAACGCTTTGAGAACGGTTCCGGATTTAGTATGAAAAGCGGCGATCAACCCAGCAAATTGCCGCGCGCCATTATTCTGGGCGAGCGCTAAATCGATGCTCGCGACAATCTTCGTTTGACTGGCGCCGGCACGGTTTAAGCTTTTTTGAACGCACTTCAGGTCTTCAACAAATTTATTGTCTTGAAGCAAGATTCCGACGTAGTCGCGTTGTGGATCAACACCGGTCTGGCGAGCGAGCTGTTCCGCTGCAAAGCCAGTCGGATCGGATTGCCCGGCAACGTAGCTCCACCACTCCGGCCGCTTGTTAAGAAACCGGCTTAGCAAACGACGCGTGCTATGCAATCCAATTTCGCGAAATAATTCATCGAGCGCGGCTTGTTGCGCGGCGGCTGCCGGCGCAGTGAGCGCTGCGCCAAAGCGCTGCCACGCCTCTTGCTCCAACCGGTGCACGGCTTCCGTCAGCGCATAGCCTTTCGCGACGCCTGCCTGTAGCGGCGCGCGCTGTACCAAGTCGGCAAACCAGCCGTGAAAAGTATTAATTTTGATACCGGGCTGCGCCGTCAATACGCGTTCGAGCAAGCCACGCGCCGCCGCAACTTGGGAGGGCAATTCATGGGTAGCAATGCCACGTTCCAGCAAAAACTTCTCGACCCAAGCATCGGGCTTAGTGACCAAGTCTTCAAGCCATTCGCGCAGCCGTTCCTGCATTTCTCGCGAGCCTTTTCGGGTAAAAGTTATCGCTAGAATTTCACCGGGCGCGACACCGGCAAGCAGCAATCGAATGATGCGCGATACCAGCAGCCAGGTTTTTCCGGAACCGGCGCAAGCCTCGACAACGACGCTCTTGTCCGGCTCGAGCGCGTCAAGCATGGGGATCTGCTCAGACATCTATTTCGGCGTTCCAATATCGCCGTCGACAGATCCCTTGCGCTTCGCAAAAACCACAAACCGAATCCACACCGTGGGCCGGGAGCAAAGCCCCTGCGGCGATACTGTTTAAGGTTTGTTCTAGGCGCTGGCGATGGGCCGCTACGATTGCAACGATATCGCCCGCTATCGCAAAACTTTTCACCGGTGTCGCATCAACACCGACGTAGGCGAGTTCCGCTGGAATGGTATCTGCTATTAACCCGTAGAACGGCAACTGGCTGTCTTCATCGGGATTTTTCGCACTGCTGCGTAGCGCGGTGTTGTTGCGGGTTTTGTAGTCGAGTACCGCAAGATCAATGTTGCCGGATTCGGTTTTGCGTTGATCGATTCGATCCAACCGCCCGCGCAGTTGCACACTTTCGCCGGATTTGAGTTCCATCGACTGCGCTTGCGATGTTTCCGAGGATAGCCAGCGCCAGCCTTCCTGCTCGCGTTCGCGCTGCCAATCGACGTACGCGGGAATGAGCTCTTCCCAGCGCAATTGCCAGGCTCGCGCAAAGTAATCGCCCGATGGCGCATCGGCAAAAACCGTGGTACTAATTTGCTGTAGCGCCGTATTCAATTCAGAATTTTCATGATTACCGACAATTGGAAACTGTTCGTGAAACTGCGATAGAACACGATGAACCCGCTCGCCATAATCTTTCTTTTCCAGCACCTCCAATACTTCGTCGCCCTCGCGAAGCCCAAGCATACGCCGCACAAAGAATTGGTACGGACAAGCGACCAGGCTGCCGTAGTCATACGCCGAAAGGCGTTTCGGTAGCAATGCCGGCGCAGTCGGGCGGGGCATGGTCTGAATTTGCTGCGCAACTAGCGTTGATTCGGCAAGATCATCGATCCTGTGCACAAACTCGTGATCAATAAGATCGTGATCGTAGGCAAGGCGCTGAAACACCCGCAATTGCGCCCAATAGCGCGACGGCAAATTCGCCTCGTCATTTTTTGTGCCTTGCCAAGTGATAAAAGTAACACCGGAATTCGCAATGATTTGCATCAGCCGCCGCCGCTCTAGCGTTTGGCGCTCAAGCTGGCCGGGTAAACCTAATTGATTCGATACCGCCTCATTGAACAATGCCGACTGCGTCTGTGTCGGCAAGTGATCGGCGTCGGCCCCGAGAATAATCACGCCGTCAAACACTCGCCCGTCGGTCAATCCAAGATGAGTCAACACGATCGAGCTATCGATGGCGGTATCGCGAAAGCTTGCACTTTCAAACTGCTGGTCCAGCCAACGACGAAATTCAGCGAACGAATATGGTTCCGAATCGTCCTTAAGTTCCGATTCCAGCGCGCGCATCAGATGCAGCAAATCGGCACCCGCGGCGTCTTCACTCAACGATCGAATCAACTTTAGCCGAACTAAGCTCGCTAACGTCAACGTTAACCAATTCGCCAGCGCCCGGGATTTGCGAGCGAATCCATTCGCGCTTTCCAACAGCGGCATGATCATTTCGCGCAGCGGCGGCGACAGGCGGGCGCGCACGAAGACTTTCTGTAGTGTGGCGAATCCGCCGATGAAATTAGCAGAAACCAAAATCGATTCCAATTCACTGCACATCGCCTGCCGCTGCGCCGATGAAATTGCCGCGAAGAAAAATGGCGAACGAATCAAGTCAATCAAATTACGAAACTGACAATCCGTTGCAACGAGTTCAAGCCACCCCATCACAGCGCTGCTGGCGGTCGTGGTCGATAAGGTCCAGCCACTCTCATCAGCGATCAGAATATCGTCGCGCTCCAACAGCGCCCGAGCGCGGCGCGCGGTTAGGCGATCCTGCGCGATGATTGCAATGGATGCTTTGCCTTCGATTAACCAATCACGCACCGTCATCGCAACTGCTTGAGCCTCATGCTCGAGGCTGCGCGCGGCGAAGAGCCTAAGCCGGCCGGCGCAGGGATTCGATGGGTCGTGCCGACGAAATTTTTCTGCGCGATGTAACAGCGAATCCGTGCCGGCAGTCGTGTTCCATGCGCTGGACAGTAAGGCGAATAGCCGGGATTTTGCAGCACTTACATCGTCACTGCTTGTAACGACACAGACGGCCTGCTGTTGTGCGTAACGCTGTAAAAAATCTTGTTCGGCTTGGCTTAGATCGATCAATCCGACCGCGTAGAGGCGCTTGGCAGCCGACTGAGCCAGCGCGGCCAAACGCATGACGTGAGCGCCCTGCCCATCTACTTCATTCGCATCAAAGCGCTGCAACGCTCGCCAAATTTCATGCACTAAGCGCGCTTCAAACTGCACCGCGTGATTACCGCTCGCGCGTAACGCCTGGCGGATAACGCGCTGAAAATCGTCAATATCTTGCGGTAACGAAACGCCGTGGCGCGCACAATCGTTTACCAGCAAAAGAATATCGGCGGCGACACGCCATAGATCCATGTCCGCAAACCACCGGGTTTTACGCAACGCGCTATGAATCAGCGCGAGGCGCCGGCTCTCGGGGACAATCGATTTGCTCAGCGCAGTATTCTTCGCCCAAAACTCGAGCGTCGTGATGGTGGGCAGCAGCAATGCAGCGGCGCCGGCGGCTTTATGTAGTTCGCGCTGCAGCGTCGGCGCCGCATACAAATTGGGCAGCAGAACGATAATGTCCGACAAACCGACTCGCGGCTCCCGCGCGACGATCAGCGCCGCAGCGGCTTCCAAAAGACTCGAGCCCGGCGCAACGATGGTCGTCAGGCCGGGCTCGTTATACATGGTAATTGGCTCGCGCTACCGGATCGATTACTTCTCCAGCAAATGCGATTTTTCTTTGATTTTTGCCCATTCGTCGGCGTCGGCGGGGGCGTCTTTGCGCTCGATGATCGGCTTCCATTCCCGCGACAATTCCGCATTGAGTTCGATATAGTGGCGCTGATCGGGCGGCACATCGTCTTCGGCGTAAATCGCCTCGACCGGGCACTCCGCCACACACAACGTGCAGTCGATACATTCATCCGGCTCGATCACCAAAAAATTCGGACCTTCGCGAAAACAATCTACCGGGCACACGTCGACGCAGTCGGTGTATTTACATTTGATGCAGGTTTCGGTGACGACGTAGGTCATGGGAATTTATTTATGCATTTGTAATGCAGAAATTGTATCAAATAATCTCGGTATCGAGGCTGCAATATTTACCGCGAACGAATATTTTCTCTGGGAAATCGACCTGGAAGGCGCGCCGATATTGGCTCTCAGGGCAATGTTTTTTGCTTGTTGCGGACGCGTTCGACGCTGCTGTGGCAAATCGCGGCAAACTCCCGGGCCACCGCCGCCGCGCCGAATTTCTCGCGCACATAGTCGCCGCCTCGCAACCCTAACGCGGTACTGTTGCTCGATTCCGATAGTAATTTGATCGTCTCGCGCGCGAAATCTTCCGGCGTGTCGCCGATTAAAATATGTCGGTTATGTTGAAGCGGCAAGCCTTCAGCGCCGATGGTAGTGGAAACAACCGGTGTATTTAGTGCGAGCGATTCGAAAATTTTCATGCGCGTGCCGCCGCCGACCAATAACGGCACAACGGACGCGATCGCACCTTGCACGTGCGGACGCACATCGGGCACGCGGCCGACTAACTCAACACCGGGTCGGCCTTTAATGCCGGCAACTAAATCGGGGCGCGGATTGCGGCCAACCACATTCAACTTTACGTTTGGCACGGCGTGCGCGACGATCGGCATCACCAAGTCGATAAACCAGCGCAGGCCGTCAATATTCGGCGTCCAGTCGAGCGAGCCGGTGAACACCAGCGCGTTCGGCGCCCGTGAAACGTTGGGATCAGGTTGAAAATAATCGGTATCGACCGCGGTGGGAATCGCGATTACGTGACTCAACCCGTAGTCCGCTCGCATTTTTTCCGCATCGTTCTCCGAGACGGCGACTACAGTATCGAAACGGCGGCACGCATCGCGCTCAAAATTGAACATCCGGTGCCACTGCATTTTGTAATACTTGCGCATAACCGGATTGGTTTGTTGTTGATACAGCCGCTCCCAAATCACGGCTTCGACATTGTGTTGAAACAAAATAGTCGGCACAGGAACAGTGTTCGGCATGTTCACCGCGGCGTGAACAAAATCAACCACTAAATAATCGAGATCGCTTCGGCTCAATTCTGCGGTACATCTGTTTTCGCTTTCTTGGGAGCGCAGTTTCGCGACCGAGTACGGCAATGATGAAAAAACGTTCATCGCCAGCTCGGTAAAGAAGCGAATTTCACCACGTCCCGCTTGCCGGTGAGTAACTGCAATCGCCCGCTGACAATACTCGGAGACGCGCTTCAGTGGCTCTTCCCCAGACACTTTCCCATCAAAACCCAAATAGGTTACGTCGTCGTGCCGGTATAGTTCTTTGAGGATGTTGTAGGTGCGAATTTTCCCGCCCCGGTCCATCGGGTGCAGAAAATCCGTGGTCAGCCAAACGGATTTCAATTTACCAGCAAATCCCTTCGTAATTTGCGACGGGGCGAACGCTCTTCGCGATGCGCACCAAATCGATGATGTGTTTGTTGGATGGAATCTTGTCGATCCACTCGGCGAATTCCGGCGCTTTGTTGCCGATGATAATGAGGTCGGCATGATCGACCGCTGCCTTGATGTTGTCGACCATCAGCCGCGAAATATGCGGGATGTGATTCAAAATGTAATCGCGGTTCGCGCCGGTTAACGCAGCGAGCGAAACATTTTTATCGTACAGACGTAGATCGGCGCCCTTGCCGATCAAGCGTTCGATCAATTCCACGACCGGGCTCTCGCGCAAATCGTCCGTGCCCTCTTTGAACGAAAAACCGAGTATGGCAATCTTTTTCACGTTCTTGTCGCTAATCATCTTGAACGCACGATCGATTTGAATTTCATTGCTCGGAATCACGCTGGCGAGCAGCGGTAAATCCAGGTCCAACGCTTTGGCTTTGTACGACAGCGCGCGCAAATCTTTCGGCAAGCACGAACCACCAAACGCAAAACCAGGCTTTAAATAATAAGGCGATAAATTCAGTTTGGTATCTTGGCAGAAAATACCCATCACTTCGTGGCTGTCGATTTCAAGCGGCTTGCAGATATTGCCGATCTCATTCGCGAAGGCGACTTTCACCGCATGCCAAACATTGTCCACATATTTCACCATCTCCGCCGTTTCAACCGAGGTGCGGATCAGCGGCGCCTGCAGGTGCGCGTACAATCCAGCGAGCACATCGCCGCTGCGCGCATCGATCTCGCCGATCACTGTTTTCGGTGGATTGCGATAGTCGTACACCGCCGTGCCTTCGCGCAAAAATTCCGGATTATTGCAAATGCCGAAATCGACGCCGGCTTTTTTTCCGCTGGATTCTTCCAACATCGGGATGATGATATTGCGCATCGTTCCCGGCAAAATCGTGCTGCGAATCGTGACGTTGTGCCAGCTCGATTTATTGCGCAGCGCCTGGCCGATTTCTTCGCAGCAATTGCGGATGTATTTTAAATCAAGGCTGCCGTTGCGTTCGCTCGGCGTGCCGACGCATACGATCGACAATTCGGAATCGTTAATGGCTTCGGCGACATCGATCGTCGCCCACAGGCGTTTTTCTTTGACGGCTTTGGCGATGATTTCGCCGATGTCTTTTTCAATGATCGGTGTGACGCCGTCGTTGATCAATTTTACTTTGGTGGCGTTTGGATCGACACCGATCACCGTGTGGCCATCCGCTGCTAAACAACCGGCGGAAACCGCCCCAACATAACCTAAACCGAAAATGCTAATTCTCATCGATGCGCCTATGGTGCATTAAAAAAATGTGGTGGAGCGGAGGGAAAAGACGGGGAAGGTGCGACAAAATCTCCCCAAAAACTGAATCCAGTGTAGACGCTACCAATCTGATCCGCAAGGAAAATCCGGTTGAATCGGCGGAAGCAGTGTTCCTCCCCTTCAAGGGGAGGATTAAGGTGGGGATGGGTTTAGCGGTAGAAAAACATCAACCCATCCCCTACCCAACTTTCGCCTTTCAGGGGAAGGGGCGTTGCTCGACGCGCTTGCGTGATTTGATCGCAATTTACTTCGAAGCACTAAACTAACGATTCACCCGATCCCAGGTTTGCGCCGCGCGATCGAGCACGCGGGGAACATCGTCCTCGAGTAAATAGCCCGCCTCGGTCAACGACTTAGCGGCACTCTTGGCTTGCTCGAGAAATTCGTTTTTGCTCGGATAGCGCGCGCTCAACGCAGGGCGGGCATCTTGCGGATTCGGCTGCTTCGATAGCGGATACCAAGCGCCGTAAAAATCGCGCAATTCGTCCTGCGCGCCCGCTAATCCGGTTCGCAGCGCCCAGGGCATATAAGTCCCGAGCGGCACTGCGATCTCAACATTGCGAATGCCGCCGCGTTCGTTGCCGAATTCATCCACCTGCGGCACTAAGGCACCGTACGGCTTGCCAAGCTTCGGCGGCTCTTGATCGACGATGCCCTGCGGCCAGCGCGGACCAAAATCCATACGCTGCGGAACATTCGCATGCTGTGCGGCTTGCAGGCCGACCACCTTGGGGAAGCTCATGGATAGGGGCTCTACAAGCATACCCTCCGAAACTCTAGGATAGGCGCTCTTCGGCGGGGCATCGCCTTTTGAAACCCAATCGGCAAGGCGTGGCAATAACGCGCGCAAATTCACCAGATAATCGAGCGAATTGCCGAGAAAAACATCGGTTCCCGGCAATTTTTCGCGCGGCGCAAACGGAATGACAAAATGCTGGCCGCCGGCGAAATGATAAATGCGCTCGTTGTCGAGCGGTTCAATATCTTTTTTTCCGTCGAGGCTGGTGTGAGTGAGCGACGCGGCGCGCGCCCAATATTCGTATCCGGAATTGGTGTAGAAAATTTTCGGCAAATGGGTTTTCGGCAATGACGCCGCTGTGATGCCGGTTTCCGGATCGGTTTGCGCCGTGCTGGTAAACGGAAATAAATCGGTCGGAAAACTAAACGCAGAAAAACGATGACCGTCGCGCGAAGCTTGGGCGAAACGATGGTTAAAACTGCCGCGACCTGCCCCGGCGGCGTGAATGAACATGCCGTCGAAGACTTGGCGATCGCGTTCGTTTTTGTTGAACCCTTCATATAAAAAATGCCGCAAAAACCGGCCGGTTTGCGATACGCCGAAGGCAATTCCCTGTTTCACTTTAAACGGGCTGGACGCCTCAAATTTAGCGTAACTCATAAAGTCGCGTATAGCCGCAAAGCCCATCCCCGCGACGCGCGGATCGTGCGAGCGATAGACGATCTCGTAAATTTTCCCAGCGGTGAAACCACCTTCTTTAGTAATGAAATCGGCGCCGTCGACGCCGCTTGAACCGCTCAGAAACGACCATTTGTCGCGCGCAACGACGCGGCGTTCGCCGTCGCGCGAATTACGTTCCGTCAGGATATTACCCGGATCGTCCTGATCGATCGCAACATAGGGATAGTGATTTCGGTGGGCCAGCGCGATGAAGGTATCGTCCTGGTCCATCAGCCGATCGGATCGAACCCAGCCTTTGATAATTTCGCCTTTGTCTTTTGCAATCGGCGCCGCCAATTGCAACACCTTCGGCGCGCGCGGCACGTCCCACTGCCAGCCGACCCACATCAGCGTGTAGCCGCGCCGCATCAACAAACCGTCACCGAAATCTTTTTCTTGGTTCGGATCATTGGTCGGATTCGCGCCGTTAAAATACGGCAGCAGCGCTTTGCCGCCGCGATTGCTCACTTCCAGCACGCCGACGCCCGATGACTTGCTCGCATCTTTCGGCTGCATGACCATGAAATTCGCCTGGGCATAGACTAGCCCTTCCATGTTATGCGGCGCTTTATCCAGATCGACGATTTTCGCATTCGCTGCGTTCGTAGGATCGAGCGCAAAGGTTACCGTGCCTTCGAGCTTTTCGTAGGCGCCGACGGCGCCGAATTCCTTGCCTTGCAAAACTGGCGTGCGCGATTCGATTTTGATGTCGACAACGGCGGCGTGGCTGGCGGCGAGCGTGAAACTAACGGTCAAGGCGACGCCGAGCTGCGCCGTGAACCGACTAAGCGCGATGAAAATATTTAATTGAGTGATATTCATTTTGATAGAATGCGATAGAAGAAGCGCATGATATACGCGATTTGTCATTCCCGCGAAGGCGGGAATCCAATTTCACGGCCTAATGGATTCCCGCCTTCGCGGGAATGACAGGGGATCTAGGCTGACTGTGATGGCTTCGTGCCCTCACGTCGAACGCTTAAGGAGACTACGATGATCGGCAACAAAATTGAAACCAATATCGCAGGCGGATTAGATTTCCCTTTGCCGCGCATGGTCGAAGTCCGGCAAAAATTCAAAACCGAAAAACTCGCGAGCGTGACTGCCACGATCAACGAAGAATTTAAGCGTCCGGCAATCCGCGCCAAGATCAAACCCGGCATGAGCGTCGCTGTCGGCTGCGGTTCGCGTGGCATCAACAATATCGCCGAAGCGGCGAAAGCGACCGTCGACAATTTAAAGGCGCTCGGCGCGAAACCCTTCATCTTCCCGGCCATGGGCAGCCACGGCGGCGGCACGGCAGAAGCACAACGCGGCGTGCTGGAAGGCTACGGCATTACCGAAGCCTATTGCGGCTGCGAAATTCGTTCATCGATGGACGTGATAGAAGTCGGCGACCATCCGAGCGGCATCCCGATCTATCAGGACAAACTCGCCAGCGAAGCCGACGGCATTGTGTTGGTGTGCCGCGTCAAACCGCACACCAATTTCCGCGCGCCGATCGAGTCGGGCATCGTCAAAATGATGACTATCGGCATGGGCAAAATCATCGGCGCTACCAGCCTTCACACGCAAGGCATGGATGTGTTCGGCACCTTGCTGCCGGAAGCGGCGAAGATGATCATGGCGAAAAGCAAATTCTTGTTCAGCATCGCGATGGTTGAAAATCCCCACGACGAAACAACGATCATCGAAGCGGTTCCCGGCGAAACCTTGTTCGAACGCGAGACCGTGCTGCAAGCCAAGGCAAAAGAGTTTATGCCGCGCATCAAGTTCGACAATGTCGATGTATTGATCGTCGAGCGCATGGGTAAAAATATTTCCGGTTCGGGCATGGATCCCAACATCACCGGCCGCAATTGCCGCGGAACGCCATGGGACATGAAGCCAAATGTGAAAAAAATCGCCGTGCTCGGCCTGACGCCGGAAACCCATGGCAACGCGACTGGCCTGGGCAGCGCGGACGTCATCACCATGCAACTCTACAAAGAGATGGATATTTTCCTGACCTACGCCAACGTCATCACGTCGACTTACCTGGACGGCGCGGCGATTCCGATCATTATGAACACCGAGCACGATGCGATTGCATTGGCGATAAAGAGCGTCGTCCGGGTGAAATTCGACGATCTGAAAATCGTGCGCATTACCGATACGTTGCACTTAAGTCATATTCAGATTTCCGAGGCGCTCTACGCCGACGCGAAAAATCGCCCGAATGATTTCGAAGTTCTCGGCAAGTTGGAGCCGTTGCAATTCGATGGCTTGGGACGCCTCGCGCCGATGGTTGCAGATGATTTCGCGCCGAAAGCGGTGGCGTAAGTTATGGCAAAAGCAATTTGGAATGGCGTGGTGATTGCGGAAAGCGACGCCGTTGAAATCGTCGAAGGCAATGTCTACTTCCCGTCGTCGACGATCAAGCGCGAGCATTTCCAAGATAGCGTGACCCACACGACCTGTGGATGGAAAGGCGTCGCAAGCTATTACAACGTGGTTGTTGCCGGTCAAACCAATGCCGATGCTGCGTGGTATTACCCGGCACCGAAGGACGCGGCGAAACAAATTACGGGCCATGTTGCATTTTGGAAAGGCGTGTCGGTAGAGCGTTAATCGGGTGTTTGGAATCGGGTGCGCCAGGAGGTGCTCCCCGCTTGCCTTCCAGCCACGGCATCGCCACGAGCCGCACCAGTGCTGGCTCGCAGGGCATCGACTAGTTTGACCTAGTGAGCACAAGATCGTAGTAGCATAATGCTGCGACATCGCGCGAAAGCTTTCCTCGCGCCCATCATTTATAAGGCTGAAAAAACCGGAGCGCTTCATGCCCTTACGTCGGCTTTATCATGTGTGCTCAATTGTAATCACGATGGCGACAACGGGTTGTGCAGCATTGCTACCGAACTCGCAAAGCACCGGCACCTCAAAATGGGAAACTTACGATGCCGCTAACACGTCATTCAGCACCATCGAGCCCTACACGACGACCAAACACGATCTCGCAAGCCTGGGCCTTGATCCGACCAATAACGCCAACATCACCATACTCAATTATTCCGACATCATCCGCCGTTTTATTCCAAGCTCCGCCATCGCCAGCGAAAACTTAGACAAAGGCATCGTCGACTGCATCGAAGCAAAAAACGCATGTAGCGCCTATGAAATCGACGTCAAATCGCTAAAGAAAAAACGCTCGGGGAATTTCTGGTTGGACTCACTTAACTTTAAACGCCGCACCGAAACTAGCGGTTGGCGCTTTACCGGGCTGGTCGTTCTGAGAGACGATTTGGTGGTCTATAAACTTTCCGGCGGGCAACCAAAAATTCAAGAAGCAGAAGAATCACGCAACCCGCTGGGCCCCTTTCAGGGATTCACCGACAGCGTGGCACGGCAGGTGGTGAAGTAATTATTTTGGCGCGACGCGCATCGGCCGCGGCGCGGCGAAATCGGCGCCGCTCACTTCCACTTGCGCCAGCTTCGGACAGCGCGGCGTGGTTAGCAGCACGTATGGCTGCGTGATCATTTGCGCCTGATTGGCGTTGCCTTGCGGATTGACTTCTTGCAGGTCGACCTTCATCACGCCGCTGTCACATTTTACCGACCGCACCTTTAAACTATAACCGCCGCTCGGCTTCGGATCGCGTGCGACATAGATCACAATGTCTTTGGCAAAATCGACTTTGGGCACTTCGGGTGCAGGCAATTGCCGTGACGTGATTTGCTTGAATAATTCTTCCAGCTCAAAACGATCCGTAACAACGTTCGCCTGAGAACCGTTGGCGCGAATGCCGGTCTGCGTGCCACTGTGAATAACGTCGAACGATTGCGGCGACGGCGCTGCGCAGGCGGATAACACGAAGCTCAATACTGTCGGGCCAACGGCCGTGGTTTTTAATTTCATCGCATTCCAAATCGTTATTTCGCGATAGCGCCGGTGCGTTTCAGCGTAATCCCACCGGTCGGAATCACTTCGCTCGGCGGCGGCGGATTTTGCGAATTATTCACGGTAAAATTCAGGGTGGTCAGCGGCGCACCGGCGGTGACCTCGACCAACGCCCCGAACGTACCACAGGCATCCTCGATTTCGCAAATGATCCCGTCATTATCGCGATCGGTACCGGCGTACACATAATAAAACCCGGGATTAATGCCGGTGATCGCATAACGGTACGCATTTTTTGCGGCGGGCTGCGCCTCCGCTAAATTGGTGTCGTTCACGACCGCGTCCGGCGAATCCGACGGCTTGGTCGGATCGATCACCAACACAAACACCGTTCCGGCATCGCCGCGAGTAGCGCTGCGATTGACAACGACTTTTACGCCAATCGTCTTCGTGGTCGGACCGGTTTTGGCGTCGCTGAAGACGTCGATTGTGCCGTCGAACGTTCCGTCGCTGGCCAACAGCGCATGGGCGCGATCGATCGTTACATTCATCCGCAGCGGCGCTTTGCCGATGCTGGGTGACACGCTGATCCATGGCACCGTTGCAGTGACCGACGTCACATTCAAATCGACTGCTTGGTCGCCGCCATTGGTGACGTTAATCGGCAAGATCGTGGTTAAGCTGTCAAAATTCAGGCGGTCGGCCGAGGTCAACAACACTGAGCTGACAACCCCTAACGGGCCGAGCAGCGCCTCGGCGGCATCGATGGCTTTTTTCGCATCGATCAAACCGTGGCCGTATAAATCATCACGGCCAATCTCGCCGAGGTCGGAGGTGATGCGCGGTTTATAGGTTGGATGGGTGCCGGCGATCAATTGATCAATTGTCGCCGGAGCCAGCGCCGGATTGATGCCGCGCATCAACGCCAGCACGCCCGCGACGTGCGGCGCAGCCATCGAGGTGCCTTGGTAGAACACGTAACTCGGCTTGCCGGCGGTATCGTCGAACAGCGTGCTGAGCACGCCGTCGGCAAAGCCATCGCTATTGCGATCGATGCTGGTGTCGCCGCCGGGCGCGGCGATATCGATGGTCGTGCCGAAGTTCGAGTACGGCGCGCGCTTGAGGTCAAAACCGACAGCGGAAACGGAAGTGACGTTGTCATACGCCGCCGGATAGGACGGCTTATTGCTGTTCTCATTCCCCGCCGCGGCAACGACAATCACGTTAGCCGCGCGGGCATCATTGATCGCCGTCTGAACCGTCGCGCTGAAATTAGGTCCACCCAGACTCAAGTTGATGATGTCGGCTTTTTGGTGCGCCGGCGTCGGCGGATCGGTCGTTAGTGCGGCGGCATAGCGGATCGCTTGCGCGATATCGCGATCGGTACCGCCGCGTTTACCCAGAACGCGCAGCGGCATAATTTTGGCATTCCAAGCGACACCGGCGATGCCGATCGCGTTATCCGACGCGGCGGCAATCGTACCGGCAACGTGGGTGCCGTGGAACGAGCTTTCGCCCTTGCGATCGCCGTCGCCAACATCTTCCGGATCGCTGTCAACGCCATTATCATCGCCGGCATTGATCGCATCGCTAATAAAATCGTAGCCGGTGACGATTTGCCCGGCCAAATCCGGATGATCTTTTTTAACGCCCGCGTCCACCACTTTAACGATGCCGGTGTCAATCACGGCAACAATTGTGTTTCTACCACGAATCGTATTGTCCCAAGCGGCTTCTAAATTGACCGCCGGATAATGCCACTGAAATTTGTAGTATTGATCGTTCGGAATCGCACTCGCATGGCGAATGTAATTCGGTTCGGCAAAATCGACATTGGCATTGCGTTTTAGTTTGAGCAGCGCTTCGATGGTCGCGCCGATCGCTTCGTTTGCTTTGTGGCCCGGCGCGTTCACCTTGCCGCTGGTAACCACGCCCGCCGCAACGGCTCGGGACGATTTCGTGACGCGCACCAAATGCACGTCGTTACCCATATCGGCCAGCGTTGTCGACGCATCTTGCTGCGCCGCCGCGCGCGCGGCAAGTTTGGTTTTGTATCTGACAAAGACTTCACCCGGCACAAATTCGGCGCCCGGCAACACACTTTCGCGGTCTAGCGCTGTCGTTGCGGTGGTCGTTCCTGCAACCACTAGGTAGGGCGATGCGCCCTTGAAGGCACGCACACCGACGTAATATTCACCTGCGCCGGTTGTGGTGACGGTTTCAACGGATTGATCTTCGCCTTCGGACGATGCCGCGACGATTGCTCCGGATCCATCAAGCAGGAATAAATCGAGATCGTTTTGCACCAGGTCGTTATCGGCAAAACTCAGCGTTACGCGAACGTTTTCCGACCCGACCGTTAGCTTGTAGATATCCTGAATCACCACGGTGTCACGCGCCGTGATCCCGGCGTATCCGGCATCGGTTTTTTGTGCTTGGCCGGCGAAAGAGTCGCCCGGCGCCATGGTGATTGCCGTCGCAAGCGAATTGTTGCACTCGATCTCGAGCTTGTTGCTGACTTCGACGTTTAGGGTGCCGGAAACTTGGAAGGCCCCGACGGGTCCGCCTGCGCCAACGCCGCCCGATCCGCCCGGCGCAGCCGACGCGCCGCAGGCAGTTGCAACAGGTGGCTCACCGCCGGATCCCGGGCCACTACCGCCCCCGCCGCCGCCACCGCACGCGGCCAACAAAATCGACAGCCCAGCCAGGTATAAAGTTTTGCTCAACATAGAATGCTCCCATTTGGATCTTATTATCCTTTAGGGACAACATTACCCGAACGGTGCCGGTAGGTAAATATTTGAAGAAACTACTTTAAGTGCTGCGTCAGCCGCTAAAATGACTACGGGTTAGTGGTAGGCGCTTTGGTATCGATGAGCGTGCGCGACAGCGCCTGCGCTTCGGCAACTTCCGCAGCGCTCATGAAGGTTGAAATGTTTTCGCGTCCGGCCACGGCAGGCTCATAGCCTTGCGCTGCGGCCAAGTTGTACCAGGCATAAGCTTGCTTCATGTCGTGCTTTACACCTTGGCCGATCTTATACAGCGAAGCAAGATTGTATTCCGCTTCGGGGTGGCCTTTTGCCGCCGCTTTTTGAAACCACTGCGCCGCTTGGGTGTAATCCTGCAGCACGCCGCGACCATTTTTGTACAATAATCCCAAATTGACCTCGGCCGGCGTGTGGCCTTGATTCGCCGCCGCCTTGAACCAATTTAAGGCTTCTCCATAGTTCTGCTGCATTTCGCTGCCTTGGAGTAGCATCATCGCTAAGGCGTATTGATCGTCGGCGCGGCCCTTTTTGGCGCTCTCCAGCAAGCGCTTTTTGCCGGGATCAAAACCTTGATCGGTCGCCATCGCCACTTCGATCGGCGGCGGTTGCGAGACCACGTACATGGTGACAATAAATCCCAGAAACGCGAACAATCCAATGCCGGCGATTACCGTGCCTTTGAAGGTACGGCTGACACGAAAAAAACGATGCTCGCAATCGCGGCAGCGATACGGTGCGTACACGACATGACTTTTGTCGCGCTCGTTACGTTTCCACGACGAACGTCGAACGTTTGAGCTATTGCACCGCTCACACTTCATGGCGAAGAAAACCGTAAGAGATCATCGATCGATTGCGACAGAGAAAATGAGAATGAGTGTCAAGAAATGTTAAACTTCGGCAGCGGGATCATTTTTTGTAGTTAGTTATATTTTACACGCAATTACACGCGTAACCTTCCATAATATTACTGTTTTTTCCTCATAGCGCAAGCTCATTATTTTAATCCGGCCGGAGATTTGCCGGCCAAACCGTCACCTAAAATCGTTTGCCACATCGTTTTCGCGCCCTGCGCCACCGCAACTATCGCGTTTATTTCGCCGGCCAAATCTGCTCGTTAATCGGCACGTGGATTCAATTCGTCGCGATGAATTGGCTGGTTTACCGGCTGACCGGCTCGCCGTTGCTGCTGGGTCTGACCGGGTTTGTAAATCAGATCCCGATATTGTTACTCGGCCCGATTGCCGGTTTGGTCGCCGATCGAGTGAATCGCCGCAAGCTGTTATTCGTCACGCAAACGCTGGCGATGATTCAGGCATTCACGCTGGCCTATCTGACTTTTTCCGGAACGATTCAGGTATGGCAAGTAATCGTTCTCGCCGGTTTATTGGGCATCGTAAACGCCTTCGATGTACCGGGGCGGCAATCGTTCATTGTGCAAATGCTGGGCGATAAACAAGATCTGCCGAACGCCATCGCGCTGAACTCGCTGACGATGAATGCCACGCGATTAGTCGGCCCGTCGCTGGGCGGATTTTTAGTGATGGGTTTGGGGGAAGCGTGGTGTTTTCTGCTGAATGGATTCAGCTTCCTCGCGATTTTGCTCGCGCTGAGCGCAACGCGTGTTCAGAGCAGCGTGATCGTGCGTAAATCGCAAAGCGCATGGCGCGACTTGCGCGATGGTTTCCACTATACCTTTGGCAATAGTCCGATTCGCGCGCTGTTACTGCAACTGACCATCGTCAGCTTTATGGCGATGCCTTACACGGTGCTGATGCCGGCGTTTGCCGGCGGCGTGTTCGGCGGTACGGCGCGCACCTTCGGCACGCTGATCGGCTGCGCCGGCCTAGGCGCGATGATCGCCACGCTCTACCTTGCGTCACGGCGCAATATCGAAGGACTTGCCACCTTGATCGCGATCGCACCGATGGTATCGGGAATTGCGTTGATGCTATTTTCCCAGTCCCGCATTCTGTGGCTATCTCATGTGCTGATGATGTTTGTCGGATTCGGCATCATCTGCCACGCCGCGTCGATCAACACGATTTTGCAGTCCGTCGTCGATGACGACAAGCGCGGCCGCGTGATGAGTTTTTATACCATGTGCTTCGTCGGCACTGCGCCGATCGGCAGCTTGTTGCTGGGACAACTTGCCCACGTCATCGGTGTGCCGGCGACATTCCTCGCGGCCGGTGCTTGCTGCCTCGTCGCGGGCATTATTTTCTTCACTCGTCTAGAAACGTGGCGGCAAAATATCAGCGCTTCCCAAGCGCTGCATGGGATAATCCCGTAACTTTTTTCCTTTGGTGCCCTATGGATAGTAAATTGTTGGTCGACATCCGCGACCACATCGCCACCCTTACTTTCAACCGTCCGCAAGTTCGTAACGCCATGGACTACGACCTGATGATCGCGCTGAAAGCCAATACAGAGGCTATTCTCGACGATGCTAACGTGCGCGCGGTGATCATTCGCGGCGCCGGTGGCGCGTTCATGGCCGGCGGCGATATTTCTCAGTTTCACGAAAGTATCGACTCGCTACCACAACTTATCACCAAAGAAGCGCGCGAGTTTCATTACTCCATTCTCGCATTGCGACGCATGGCCAAACCCGTGCTCGCCGTGATTGAAGGCCCCTGTGCCGGCGCCGGTATGAGCATGATGGCGGCATGCGATTTAGCCATCGCGAGCAACGATGCGATGTTCACCCTAGCCTATAGCAATCTCGGCGCCAGCCCCGACGGCGGCTCGAGTTATTTTTTGCCGCGCTTACTCGGCTACCGCAAAGCGCTGGAATTGGCGATGTTGCCCGATCGTTTCGACGCGGCAACCGCGCTGAATATCGGCCTGGTTAATTGGGCCGTGCCTAGCGCCGAATTGGAAGCACGCGTCGCAACAATCGCCAAACGCCTTGCTAACGGCCCAACCATTGCGTTCGCGAAAACCAAAGCGTTGATGAATCAATCGCTGGATATGAGTATCGAAGCGCAACTCGAAGCCGAGGTGCAAGCCTTCGCCGAGTGCGCGCACACCAGCGATCTGCGCGAAGGCGTGATGGCCTTTGTTGAAAAACGCAAACCAGCTTTTACAGGTAATTAATTTATGGCGGATCTGAACGGCAAAACGCTATTCATCACCGGCGCTTCTCGCGGCATCGGGCGCGCCATCGCGCTACGCGCTGCGCGAGACGGCGCCAACATCGTGCTCGCTGCGAAGACCAGCGATCCGCATCCGAAGTTAGCGGGAACGATTCACAGCGTTGCCGCAGAAATCGAACAAGCCGGCGGCAAGGCTTTACCGCTGCAAGTGGACGTGCGCGAAGAAAAACAAATCAACGAGGCCGTCAATAAAGCCGTCGAAATATTTGGCGGCATCGATATTCTCGTCAACAACGCGAGCGCCATCAGTTTGAGCAACGCCCAAACCACGCCGCCGAAGCGTTTCGATTTGATGCTCAACATCAACGCCCGCGGCAGCTATGCGTGCGCGTACGCCTGCATTGCGCATCTGAAAAATTCCAGCAATCCACACATCCTCACACTCTCGCCGCCGATTAATCTGAAACCGAAGTGGTTCAAACACCACACCGCGTACACGATTTCGAAATACGCGATGAGCATGGTGACGATGGGACTCGCCACCGAGCTCGCCGAATTCGGCATCGCCGCCAATTCGCTGTGGCCCCGCACGACCATTGCCACGGCGGCGGTGGAAACCTTCTTCGCCGATGCACTCAAGGCCAGCCGCACCGCCGAGATCATGGCCGATGCGGCTTACGTCATTTTGACCAAACCCAGCCGCGAATGTAGCGGCAATTTCTTCGTCGACGAAGCGGTTTTGCGCGCGGAGGGCGTGAGCAATTTTGAGCAATATGCTGTTACGCCCGGTGTACCGTTGATGACGGATTTGTTTTTGGATTGATGCCCAGGTTTCATACAGGTTCCATTTTGTCGCGCCACGACGCCCACCTGGCGTGCCTTGCGGCATGGCATGCCTTGCGAGCCATTATCCATGCGCCTCTTCAGCCATCATGTTGATGCGTCAAATCCCGCTGGACGCGCGACGTCTTCACCGAAAACCATATTGTTGCAAAACAATGAACCGACCCCAGAATATTTCCTTGTAATACAACCCTTTGTGGATTACAGTGTGCGCCTTGCCGTTTTGATTTTGAGGAATAACGTAGTTAATGAAATTTACTGAGCTTGGTTTAAACAGCGCGTTGTTGCGCGCGATCGAAGATGAAGGTTATACCGAGCCGACGCAGATTCAA
>JANOGO010000119.1:0-3560 GCA_031406045.1 Pseudomonadota bacterium | reverse complement strand
GTTGGTGTTCGCATTGACCTTGTTCGTTCTGTGGCATATCTCAGGCCGGCCTACTGGAATTGAGAGCCGCGTTCTATCAACAGTTTTGTCCAAACTTAAGACCATTCGAAATTAAGCTTATGACCTTTCGTTATGTTCTGCAGGATCAATGGCCGACGCTTTCGTGGCTCGCGCACGGCAATAAATCCGATCGCAGCGTCACCGTTCATCACGGTAATGGCGTTGAAGTTACGCCCGATTGGTTTTGCGAGGCGGCTTGGGCCGGCGAATTTGATCGCGGCAATTTCGATCAAACCGATATCGTTGCGGGTAGCGGCGGCCGCGTGCGAGACGGCCGCCTCATCTTTGTCTCGCCAGGTTCGACGGTCGACCGCATTCAATGGAGCGAAGATGCCGATTCGATTTATGTGTCCAACTCGATTTGTTGCTTGATGGCGTTCACCGGTGCGAAGATCGATCCAACCTACGGAAAATACATCAGCGATGCGAACACGGTTATCAACGGTTTGGATCGCTACAAGCCCAACGTGCAATCGTCGCTCGGCGAAATTCACTTAGTGTATTTCAATAATTTAGTGTGGGACGTGCATGGCTGCGGCACGGAATCCAAGCCGGGATTAGGTCGCGATTTTTCTACGTTCGAAAATTATCACGACTTCATGCAGCAATCGATGGCGGCGCTGATCGCCAATATCGGCGCCGCTGCGCGCCGCTACTCACTGACGCCGATGGGCACATTGTCCAGCGGCTACGATTCAACCATGATCGCCGTGCTCGCGCAACAAAACGGCTTGCAGGAAGTGATCACTTTTCACCAAGCGCGTGGCGGCGAAGACGATAGCGGCGCCGGTGCGGCAAAAATTTTGGGCCTGCGCGTGCACAGCATCGACCGCGAAGCCTGGCGCACAGAGCAGTTTCCCGAGGTCCCATTTATCGCGTCGTACAGTTCGGCGGAAGACATGATTTTTCTCGGCGCCGATCAACATCTGCGCGGTAAGGTATTGCTGACCGGTTATCACGGCGATAAAGTATGGGACAAATTGACGACCTATCTGAGCGACAAAATCGTTCGCGGCGATCCGTCCGGATTGGCGTTGACCGAATATCGTTTGCACGCCGGCTTTATCAATTGCGCGGTACCGTTTTGGGGTACGCGTCAGATTCGCGACATTCACGCGATCAGCAACTCGGACGTGATGAAACCTTGGGATATCCCCGGTAACTACAACCGCCCCATTTGCCGCCGCATCGCCGAGACCGCCGGTCTACCGCGCCAGAGTTTTGGTATGGCGAAAAAAGCCGTGACGGTCGATCCGTTCGGTGGCTGGGATGTATTGCATGAAGGCGGCAATTTTTTGACGCCGAGTTCGCGCGAAGATTTTCTGCAATGGATTCGTCACCATCGTGGTGAATGGCTCAAGCGTGGAAAAGTGCCGCCGGTTGCGAGCGTCAGAGTTAATTTTTTGGTGAATAGCATCTTCATGCTTTCCGTCGATTTAAATCGCTGGGTTGCGGCCAAGACACCGCTGTGGCGCATTCTCGGTCACCCGGCTTATCGCCCGCATTACTTAAATCTGTATTTGTTTGCGTGGGCGGTCGATCGGATAAAGCGCCGCTACGCGCGATAAAATTTACGTTCGATGGACGAGATTTTACGCCAAGCCTGGACGCAACAAATTACCGCAGCGGACCTCGATGATCATATGCATCAGGTCGGCCAGGCAGCAGCGAACGCCGAGTTGTTGCAGGCGATGTTGATTGCGAACGCGCTCGAAACCTTATCGGAATTGTTGATCGTCGGTGGCGGCACGGCGCAGTTTTTGGACTACATTTCTGCCGATTGTTTGGCACCGTATCGTTTGACGATTAGCGATATTAATCCACTATTTTTACAGCGCGCGAAACAGCGATTCGATCGGGCAGGTTTACCGGCAGTGCAATTGGTTGTTGACGATATTGAAAAGACGCGCCTCCTTGGCCCGTATCAATTCATCGTCGTTATTCTGGTACTCGAGCATATCGATTGGCGTAAAGGTTTGCGCAACATTCATCGCCTCGTGCCACGACAATTACACATCGTCATTCAGCGCAACCCGGAAGGTTTAACCGAGGCGATCGCGCCACGGCGCGAACTCAACACATCAATGAAAGCTTTCGCCGCAAGCGCGCGGCCTGCTTTGCTATCGCCGGATGATCTAATCGAATTTTTGCAGACGCTGGGTTATCGATTGACGCGGCAGCAAGCGCGCCCAGTCGCAGATGGTAAAACGATGCTGGGTTTGAGTTTTCGTCCCGATTAAATTTCCATTGTCATTGCGAGCGAAGCGAAGCAATCTCGATTTTTGGCGCTGTAAAGTACGAGATTGCTTCGCTTCGCTCGCAATGACAATCAGAAAATTATAAATGCGGCCCAATATTTTCCATCATAAATTCATGGAAGTGTTCCATGCCGTCTTCCATAGGCGATTGGTACGGGCCTTGATCGTCCTCGCCGCGCGACCAAAGCGCCTTACGGCCTTCGGTCATGCGATGGCAAATTTCATCGTCTTCTATGGCCGTCTCGTGGTAGGCCTTCTGCTGCGCGTCGACGAATTCACGCTCGAAAAATGCCAACTCTTCCGGATAATAAAATTCCACAATGCTGGCACATTTATCCGGTCCGCGGGGAATCAACGTATTGATCACCAACACATCGGGATACCACTCGATCATGATATTCGGGTAATACACCATCCAAATCGCACCGTGGCGCGGCGCTCGGCCGTTATGAGAATTGCGCACCGCTTCGTGCCACTTGTCGTAAGTCGCCGTGCCGGCTTTGGCCAGCGCGTTTTTGACGCCGACAGTTTGCACCGAATAATGCTCGCCGAATTCCCATTTCAAGTCGTCGCAATTGACGAAGTTGCCGAGGCCGGGATGAAACGGCTCGACGTGGTAATCCTCAAGATAAACCTCGATGAAGGTTTTCCAGTTCAAATCGTATTCTTTGACTTGGACTTTATCGAGCACGTAGTCGCTGAAATCGATGTCGTTGGCGATGCCCAGATTCGCTAAATCTTTCGCGACCTCGCGTTTGCTGTCGAACAGCATGCCGCGCCAATTTTGCAGCGTCGATTTCGGTAAATGCTTGCACGGATTGCGCGGAAAATGCGGCGCGCCGAGCAGTTTGCCTTCCAAGTCGTAGGTCCAGCGATGTAGTGGGCAGACGATATTCTGGCCGTTGCCTTTTTCTTTTTTAATGATCGCTTGGCGATGGCGGCAGATATTACCGATCAGCTCGACGCCGATGTCGTTGCGCACCAGCATCTTGGAGAAATCCTGCGCTTGAAGCGGAAAATAATCGCCGACGTTCGGCACCATGAGCTCGTGCCCGACGTAATTCGGCCCGCGGCTGAACAGATATTTCTGTTCCAATTCATGGATTTTTGGATCGAAATACCACGCGACAGGAAGCTGCGGCGTAGTTGAATTAAGTTGAGTAACAGTCGCCAGATTGGACATACCGTGTGTTGATCCTTATAGATAACAGCAAAAAGAGACAAGTAACCTTGTCGACCCGT
>JANOGO010000082.1:0-6350 GCA_031406045.1 Pseudomonadota bacterium | reverse complement strand
CGGATTCACCGGAATGACCGTGTAGCCGTGATCGATCATATATTTCGCCGCGAAGTTGCTCGGCCGGTGCCACTGCGCCGACAGGCCGACGATGGCGATGATTTTGCTTTCTTTCAGGATGCGTCGCAGGGTTTGAATATCAGCCATGGATAAAAGTTTATCGTTTATTTCACTACCGGTATTCTATCTTTTTTTGGCATGCTTGAAAGCCGCATGGATGTTGCGTCGCAGCATTGCATGCCTGGAGAGGCAAGCAGGGCGCGGCTCCTGGCGCGGTCACTTGCAATTGCCGCGCAGCGAGGTAGGGTGCATTTATGCACCCTACATTTTATTTCCAATTGCCACGCAACGCGGCGACCGTAGCTTGCAATAATTCCGGCGCGATTTGCGCGGGTTGGATCGCCGGACCAGCGACTAGTTCAATCTTGGAAGAAAGGCCGCGTGGAAAAAATCGGCTCATGGCTTTGCCGCCCATGCGGCTGAAAAAACTCCCCCACAAACCGCGCAACGCGAGCGGAATCACCGGCACCGGCGTGCGTTCGACGATGCGTTTGATGCCCGGTTTGAATTCGTTGATCTCGCCGCTGTGGGTGATCTTTCCTTCGGGGAAAATGCCGACCAGGTCGCCGCCGGTTAACGCCTTGGCGACTTCGTCATAGGCATGTTCGAGTGCTTGCGGGTCTTCTTTTGCTGAGGCGATCGGGATCGCTTTTGCGGTGCGAAATACAAAGTTCAGAATCGGCGTTCTGAAAATATTGTGATCCATCACAAAACGAATCGGCCGCGGACATCCGGCCGCGATGACCAGCGCATCGACGAAGCTGACGTGATTGCAAACCAATACGGCGGGACCTTCGTCTGGAATATTTTCCAAGCCTTCCTTTCTCAAGCGATAAACTGAATGAATCAACATCCACATGATGAAGCGCATCAAAAATTCCGGCACCAGGGTGTAAATGTAAATCGCAACGCAGGCATTCAGAATCGCCGCGATCAAAAATAATTGCGGAATGGTAAAGCCGAGTTTGAATACGACGATCGCAAGCACCGCGGCTAGAATCAGAAACAGCGCGTTCAGAATATTATTCCCCGCGATGATCCGCGAGCGATGGCTTTCTTCCGAGCGCGTTTGGATCAGCGCATAGAGCGGCACGATGTAAAAACCGCCGAACAAACCGAGCATCAACAGATCGAACGAGATACGCCAGCTTCCCGGCGTTCGCAAAAAATCCCATACACCCAGATCGTGCCCGGTGGCCACATAACCGCGGCTGGCGAAATATAAATCTAAACCAAACAGCGTCATGCCGATGGAGCCGAACGGCACCAGGCCGATTTCCACTTTGTGGCCGGACAAGCGCTCGCACAACAATGAGCCGACACCGACGCCGATCGAAAAAATCGCGAGTAACAATGTCACAACATGCTCGCTGCCGCCGAGAACATCGCGGCTAAAATTTGGGAACTGCGTGAGGAAGGTCGCACCGTAAAACCAAAACCACGAAATGCCGAGGATCGACAAAAATACCGTGCGGTTTTGCCGCGTGAAATTGAAGTTGCGAATACTCTCGGTGATCGGATTCCAGTTTATTTTTAAGTCCGGTGACGGCGCGGGTGAAGCGGGAATCGCCCGGCTGGTGAAATAGCCCGCGATTGCGAGCGCAAGCGTCACCACCGTGACCCACAGCATGCCGTTAGTTTCGAAGCCGATCAAAATGCCGCCGAGGATTTCGCCCAATAGGATCGCCAGGAAGGTGCCCATTTCCACTAAGCCGTTGCCGCCGACCAGCTCTTCTTTTTTCAGATGTTGCGGGAGGATCGCGTATTTGACCGGGCCGAACAGAGTCGAGTGCGTGCCCATCATGAACAACGCGACGAATAATAGAATCGCGCTCTTTAAGAAAAACCCAAGTCCGGCAACCAGCATAATGCCGATCTCGAAGAGTTTGACGAACCGCGTGAGCTTGGCCTTGTCGTATTTGTCGGCGAGCTGGCCGCAGGTGGCGGAGAACAATAAAAATGGCAAAATAAAAATCACTTGGCCGAGATTTTGTACCAGATTTTTGTCCAGGCTGATCCAACTCGCCGCTTTGAACGCAAACAAAATCATCAACGCGTTTTTGAAAACGTTATCGTTGAACGCGCCGAGAAACTGCGTTAGGAAAAACGGCAAAAAGCGTTTTTCGCGCAGCAAGCCGTATTGATTAGCCATGACTGATTGGTATTCCTGCGGTTATCATATGTATGCGATTAATCGCGTAATTGTATCGTTATCATGGCATGGCATTCACATTGAACGATCAAGATTTTATTTTCGATAAAATGCTTGTTGAATAAGGATAAGCCTACCCTCTCCCGTCTGCGGGAGAGGGTTGGGGTGAGGGGGCGGCCTAGCCTATTATGTGACCCTCCACTCAAACCAAATAAGCCTGAAGAAAAATTGAAACACCTAGAACATCACATGGTCATCGTCGTTCACGGCCTTTGGCTGACAGGCGGCGCGATGACGGTATTGCGTTCGCGCTTTGCGCATATGGGCTATAACACGCGGAGCTTTTCGTATCCGTCGGTTCATCACGATCTGTCGCACAACGCGCAACAGTTGTTCGCATTCGTACAATCGCTGCAAGCGCAAACCATTCATATCGTCGGCCACAGCATGGGCGGGTTGCTGGCGTTACAGATGCTGCATGAGCATGCCGATCCGCGCATCGGCCGCGTGGTGTTGGTCGGTTCGCCGTATCGCGATATTCACGCCGCGCGCCGCTTGCTCACCACGCCGCTCGGCCAGACCATGATCGGTAAAAGCATTCATCAATGGTTAACGCAAGCTAAGCCGGATGTATCGCAGCGTTACGATATCGGCGTGATTGCGGGAACGCGCAGCGTTGGCCTGGGGCGACTAGTCGCGAAATTACCGACGCCGAACGATGGCACCATCGTTGTGGCGGAAACCGATGTGCCGGGTGCGAAAGATTCGATTACGCTTCATGTCAGCCATTCGGAAATGTTGTTTTCCGCGATGGTGGCCGAGCAAGCGGCGCAGTTTCTCGAGCGTGGGCGATTCGATCACGAGGCCATTTTATGAAAGTTATTTTGGCGCTTGATCAGGGCACCACCAGTTCGCGCGCGATCGTGTTCGATCAGCGCGGCGAGATCGTCGCATTGGCGCAAAAAGAATTTCGTCAGATTTTTCCGCAGCCCGGTTGGGTCGAACACGACGCAGACGAAATTTGGACCAGCCAAATCAGCGTCGCCCATGAAGCGCTCGCGATAGCGCGGCTGAGCGCGAAAGATGTCGCGGCGATTGGCATCGCGAATCAACGTGAGACGACGCTATTGTGGGATCGCGCGACGGGAAAGCCCGTGGCGAATGCGATCGTTTGGCAAGATCGACGCACGGCATTAATGTGCGAGCAATTGAGTGCTCGCGGCCACGCGGATTCAATTCAGCAGAAAACGGGCTTGGTGATCGACGCGTATTTTTCGGCGACCAAGCTTGCTTGGCTGTTGGAGCATGTGCCCGATTGCCGCCGTCGCGCCGAGGCCGGTGAGCTTGCATTCGGCACGATCGACACGTGGCTTGCGTGGAAACTATCGGGAGGCGCGTTGCATATCACCGACGCCAGCAACGCATCGCGGACCATGCTGTTTAATATCGAACGCGGCGAATGGGATGAAGATTTGCTTGCGGTATTTAATGTTCCGCGCGCACTGCTGCCGGATGTCAAACCATCCAGTGCAATTTACGGTACGACAGATAGTGAATTATTTTCTGCATCAATACCGATCGCCGGCATCGCCGGGGATCAACAAGCGGCGTTGTTCGGGCAAATGTGCCTAACGCCGGGTATGGCGAAAAATACCTATGGCACCGGCTGTTTCATGTTGCTCAACACCGGCGAGAAAGCCGTCGCATCAACGCAAAAATTATTGACGACGGTGGCGTGGAATCTCAACGGCCGCACCCGCTACGCGCTTGAAGGCAGCGTATTTGTCGCCGGCGCCATCGTGCAATGGCTGCGCGATGGTCTCGGCATTATTCGTACGTCCGCTGACGTTGAAGCATTGGCGTTGAGTGTGCCGAATAACGGCGGCGTTTATTTGGTCCCCGCGCTGACCGGCTTAGGCGCGCCGCACTGGGACCCGCACGCGCGCGGCGCGATTTTTGGTCTGACGCGCGGCTCGAGCGCAGCGCACCTGGCACGCGCGGCGCTGGAAGGCATCGCACATCAAGTGGCCGATGTGTTGGACGCGATGCAAAACGACGCAGCGGTGAAGCTGACCGAATTGCGCGTCGACGGCGGCGCATCGCAAAACAATTTGCTGATGCAGTTTCAAGCTGATCTGCTGGGCGTGCCGGTGATTCGTCCGCGCGTGACGGAAACCACGGCGTTGGGCGCGGCTTACTTAGCCGGATTAGCCGCCGGGTTTTGGCGCAGCATCGATGAGATTTCCGGTCAATGGCAACCCGAGCGTATTTTCCAGCCGCAGTTCTCCGAGCAAACCCGAGCGCTGCATCGGCAAGGCTGGCGCGACGCGTTATTGCGAACTATGAGTGGCCATTGAGATAACGTTTTCCGATAAAAACTAAGATTCGATAATTAGACCTGCGCCAGGAAACAGCATTGGTGCGGCTTCTGGCTTGCATATCTCGCAGATCTAGTATTGATAAGGCTCTCAGAGCATACAAAAAATTATTCATCATCTTTGCCGTAATCGCGCAGCCTTCGAGGAGCTCAAAAATAGTTTAATGTCATAATGTTAGATAACATTCATAACAGCTCTTCTAACGACTTCAACGGAACTAATGGCCGACCCAATTCCCGATCCGACGAACACCCCCGCTGCACCAAAGGGATCGGTCTACAAGCACATGCTGCGCGGCTCGTTATGGGCGCTCGGGCAAAATTTTTCGATCCGGCTAATCGGCTTATTCAACACCATTATTCTGGCGCGGCTGCTCGCGCCGGACGATTTCGGCTTAGTCACGATGGCGACGATGGTGATGGGTTTTATCAACTCGTTTGTCGATTTGGGGCCAAGCGCGCTGTTAATGCGGCAACCGCAAGCCACGCGCGAACACTGCGACACGGCGTGGACGTTCTCATTTTTGCGCGGCGTGGCGGTGGCGTTGATACTCGCCGCGCTGTCGCCGTGGATCGCCGATTATTTTCGTGAGGAACGGGTGGTCGCGATTACCTTGATTCTGGCGATCAATAGTTTGATCGCGAATGGATTCAGCATCGGCCTGATTTTGTTGCGCAAGGAATTGCACTTCGCGACGGAGTTTTACTTCGGCTTGGCCTGTCGTTTGGTGGTGCTGGTCGTGACCTTGAGTTTGGCATTTTGGCTACGCAGCTATTGGGCCATTGTTGCGGGCGCGTTATGCGGCAATATATTCGGCTTGATCTTGAGTTATAAAGTTCACCCGTACCGCGCGCGAATCAGTTTTGCCAAAGCGCGGGAATACATCAATTTTTCACTGGTGATGATTCCGCTGAATGCGGCGTCCTACCTAACGGCGCGGGTCGATACGTTTGTCGTCGGGCGTATGAGCACCGCCGCCGTTCTGGGCGTGTACAACGTCGCCGCGGAGCTGGCGACAATGCTGACAATCGATCTGATGCAGCAAATTTCTCGCGGCTTGTATCCGAATTTTGCCAAGTTGCTGCATGATCGGCCGAAGCTGATTGAAGCGTATTTGGGTGCGATGAGCGCATTGGCCACCGTGAGCATCGCGTTTGGATTAGGCCTATGGGCGGTCAGCCATGATTTTGTTCGCGTAATTCTGGGCGAAAAATGGCTTGACGCGATTCCGTTGCTGCAATGGCTGGCGATCGGCGGCACCTTGCGCGGCATCGATTTCAGCTTGGGCACGGCGATACTAACGGTTGCCGGTTATGAGCGCACCTCGGCGGTATTGATGTGGATGCGCCTCGCGCTTTACACCGCCGGATCGATCGTCGGCGGTATGTGGGCCGGGCAAATGGGCGTGGCGATCGGCATTGTGGTCGCGTCGGCGATCTTTATCCCGGTTGTGATTCTTTGTCTGATCTTGCGTTTTGATTTACGTATCGCAGATTTTGTGCGCGCGCTGTGGCGCCCGGTGCCGGCCGGATTAGCGATGATTTTCGTCGTGCGATTGCTGCATCCCGACAGCCTGCCGATACCGATTCTGCGGCTATTTATTGACATTATCGCCGGCGGGTTGGTGTTCGCATTGACCTTGTTCGTTCTGTGGCATATCTCAGGCCGGCCTACTGGAATTGAGAGCCGCGTTCTATCAACAGTTTTGTCCAAACTTAAGACCATTCGAAATTAAGCTTATGACCTTTCGTTATGTTCTG
>JANOGO010000080.1:0-4890 GCA_031406045.1 Pseudomonadota bacterium | reverse complement strand
CGTTACCGGATGGCATGCAGGTCAAAGTCGCATTCGATTCGGCGATCTTCATCGATGAAGCGATCAAAGCGGTCAAGAGCACGATCTTCGAAGCGTTGATTTTGGTTGTGCTGGTGATTTTCTTATTCCTGCGCTCGATTCGTTCGACCCTGATTCCGTTCGTTACGATTCCGGTTTCACTCATTGGCGCGTTTATTTTTCTGTATGCGCTCGGCTTCACGATCAACATTTTGACCTTGCTCGGCATCGTGCTCGCCATCGGCTTGGTGGTAGATGACGCGATTGTGGTGTTGGAAAATATTTACCGCCACGTCGAAGAAGGCATGTCGCCGTACCAAGCTGCAATCAAAGGCAGCCGCGAGATTGCATTTGCGGTAATGGCGATGACGATCACGCTTGCCGCAGTATTCACGCCGCTGGCATTTATCCCCGGCAACACCGGAAAGTTGTTTAGCGAATTCGCGCTCACGGTCGCTGCCGCGGTATTGGTATCGGGCTTCGTTGCGCTGACGCTCACGCCGATGATGTGTTCTAAGTTGCTCAAGCATCAAACCAACCACAGCGCAATCTACAACTGGACCGAGCGATTTTTTGTCGCGATGAACAACGGCTATCGGCGCGTGCTCGGCAAGATCGTGAAGCGGGGATTTGTCGGTCGGTTGATATTTCTTGGAGTGGTGTTCGGCGTCGCGGGCTTCGCTATTTTCACGCTGATGAAAATGTTGAAGAGTGAACTGTCGCCACAGGAAGATCGTTCCTGGTTTATGACGATGACCTTGGCGCCGGAAGGTTCGACGTTCGCTTACACCAATCAATACGCATTAGAAATAGAAAAAATTCTTAAGACTGTTCCAGAAATCAACACGAGCTTTGTCGTTGTCGCACCCGGTTTGGAAAAACCGAATCCGGTGAATATTGCGATGTCATTCAACATGGTGCAGCCGTGGAGCCAGCGCACGAAAAAAACTGCGCAGATTTCCGGTGAGTTGTTCCCAAAGTTTATGGCTTTACCCGGTGTGCTGACCTTTGCGATCAATCCGCCGTCGTTGGGACAAGGCTTCCGCAACTTACCGGTGCGCTATGTGATTCAAGCACCGAATTACGAGAAGCTGTCGGAGTACAACGATAAATTGATGGCGCAAGCGCGCGATCCGAAATCGGGATTAATGAATCCCGATTCGGATTTAAAGTTGAACAAACCACAATTGAAAGTGTGGGTTGATCGCGATAAGGCGGCGTCGATCGGCGTCGAAGTCGACGAAATCGGCCGCACCGTCGAGACGATGTTGGGCGGTCGGCAGGTCACGCGGTTCCAGCGCGACGGCAAACAATACGATGTCATCGTTCAATTGGAAGATGCCGAGCGCGCCCAGCCGAATGACTTGACCTCGATTTTCGTCCGCGGCAGAGACAAGCAGTTGGTGCAATTATCGAACTTGGTTAGGGTGGACGAAGGTGTCTCCGCCAGTTCGCTGAATCACTACAATCGATTGCGTTCGGCAACGATCGAAGCGAACGTCGCGCCGGGCGTCGCGCTTGGTCAGGCGCTAGACTACTTGGACAAAGCCGCGACGGAAATTATGGGCGAATCGAAGCTCACCGCTTACGATGGTATTTCGCGCGAGTTTAAGGAATCCAGCGGCGCGTTGTTTTTGACCTTTGCGCTGGCGCTGGTATTTATTTATTTGGTACTGGCAGCGCAATTCGAAAGCTTCACGTCACCGCTGATTATTATGCTCACGGTACCGCTGGCATTGGCCGGCGCGTTGTTTTTCCTGTATTGGTCCAACAGCAAACTGGCGGTAACCATCGGATTAATGATGGGCGCGAATATTCCGCCGCCGGTCGTTGCCAGCGCGGGTGGAACGCTGAATGTTTATAGTCAAATCGGATTGGTGATGCTGATCGGCCTGATCACCAAACACGGTATTTTGATCGTCGAGTTCGCCAATCAACTGCGCGAAAAAGGTAAAGACAAAGCCGAGGCGGTGATCGAGGCCGCGACGTTACGCTTGCGGCCGATTTTGATGACGACTGCTGCGATGGTACTCGGCGCACTACCACTCGTGACGGCCAGCGGCGCGGGCGCAGAATCGCGCAGCCCGATCGGTGTGGTGATTGTCGGTGGGTTACTAGTAGGCACATTGCTGACACTATTTGTAATTCCGGTCGCGTATACATTGCTGACGGGAAAACTACGTCGGCATGAAGAAGATGAGCCGAGCACAAACACCGTGCCATTGCCGGAGCGTGTCGCAGTGGGAATTCGTGGACGGATCGAGCCGGATTTGGGTGCGCCGGTTGATGGTCGTGTTTCGATGCGGCGCGAGGAAATGTAGCTTCTGGCGCCCCCGCCCTCCCCTTCAAGGGGAGGGCGGGGGCGAGGTGGCCTTGGGCTATGGGGATGGGTTTCTTCATGGCGAGGAACAAAAGCCCATCCCCATCCCAAGCTTCCCCTTGAAGGGGAAGGAGCAGGCCGTGCGAAATGCCTCGACAGCGACACTTGGAAATTCCCAATTCGCCCCGATCTACTGAGTTCCAATCAATCGAATTGAAAGGACATCATGATTACGCTACGGCGCTCGGCTGAGCGCGGCCATGCCGATCACGGCTGGCTTAACTCTTATCACTCGTTTTCTTTCGCCGGTTATCAAGATGCCGATCACATGGGCTTTGGACCGCTACGCGTGATCAACGAAGATCGCGTTGCGCCTGGCCAAGGCTTCGGCACCCATGGCCATCGTGATATGGAAATCATCAGCTATGTTTTGAGCGGCGCGCTGGCGCACAAAGACAGCATGGGCAACGGTTCGGTGCTGCGCCCCGGTTACGTGCAGCGCATGAGTGCGGGCAAGGGCGTGACGCACAGCGAGTTCAATCATTCGCCGGATGATTTGGTGCATTTTCTGCAAATTTGGATCGAGCCGAATGTCACCGGCATTGCGCCCGGCTATGAAGAAACGAAGTTCGACGATGACTCGAAGCGTGGCACGCTGCGCTTGATCGCCTCGCATGACGGCCGCGATGGCTCGGTGACGATTCATCAAGATGCTTACGTTTATGCGAGTTTATTGAATGGGGCTGATAAGGTTTCGCACACGCTTGCGCAGGGACGCAAGGCCTACGTGCACGTGGTGCGCGGTGACGTGGCTGTGAATGGCCAAGTTCTAACGACGGGTGATGCGGCGAAGCTCAGTGGCGAAACTTCAGTTGAGTTGGCGCAAGCGATAGATGCTGAGATATTGTTGTTTGATTTGCCATAATTTTCCACGCTGTCATTCCCGCGAAGGCGGGAATCCAGTGTCGTTCGAAAAGACACTGGGTCCCCGCCTTCGCGGGGACGACGATAGGGAGTCTAAATGACTAACCGTTCCGTCACAAAAATTCTCAATAGCTACCCCGCCGAACCGGCACCGGGGCTACACGTCATGCGTCCGCTGCCGGGACCTGAATTGGATTATCTTGATCCGTTCCTAATGCTCGATCACTTCGGCCCATTGAACGTTGCGCCGGGCGGCAATGGTGGCTTGAATCCCCATCCGCATCGCGGTTTCGAAACGGTGACGATCATGCTCGAAGGCGCGATGGAGCATCACGATTCCACCGGCAATCGCGGGCTGATTACACCCGGCGATGTGCAATGGATGACGGCCGCGAGCGGCATTGTTCACGCGGAATACCACGAGAAGGAATTCGCGAAAAACGGTGGCGTGTTGCACGGCGTTCAACTGTGGGTGAATTTGCCGGCACGATTCAAAATGAATCCGCCCGGCTATCAAGACTTACCGAAAACTATAATTCCAGTCATCGAAAAAAACGGCGCGATGCTGCACGTGATTGCCGGCGAAATCGATGGTGTTACCGGCCCGGCGAAAACTCACACGCCGATGATGGTCGTCAGAATCGAATCGAAACTCGCTGCCGATTTCAGCATCCCCGTTCCACAGAATTTCAATGCGGCGATTTATGTGATCGATGGCGAAATAAAATTTACAAATGGGCAGGCCGCAAAGGCGCACCAATTGTGCCTGCTGGCACAGGATGGCCTGGGAGCCAGTATCCATGCGGCTCCTGGCACGATGGCCTTACTGCTCGGCGGAGAAACCATCGGCGAGCCGGTGGCGAGTTATGGCCCGTTCGTGATGAATACGCGCGCGGAAATCATGCAAGCGGTGAACGATTTTCAGGATGGAAAGATGGGTCGCTTGTAGTTTTCGGCAATTCATGATTTTCTTGATTGAGAAGTATCATTTTCAAACACAAATCTTGACTATGGCCAATTGTTTTTTACAGCATCGGACAAATTTCGAAACTAACTCAGGAGATAGAAATGGCAAAAGCTAACACTTCCATCAACATCGGACTTAACGAAAAACAACGCGGTGGCGTCGTCGATATTTTGAACGCGGCGCTCGCCGACGAGTTTGTTCTTTATGCCAAGACCCGCAATTTCCATTGGAACGTGACCGGCCCGCAGTTCAATGATTTGCATAAATTTTTCGAGGCGCAGTACGAAGAACTCGAAGGATTTATCGATGATGTTGCGGAACGCGCCCGAGCACTCGGCGGTGTCGCGGTCGGCAGCATGCAAGGTTTTTTGAAACACACACGCTTGAAAGAAAGCGCCGGCGCGCCACCTGCGGCGATGGCAATGGTTGCGGAGTTACTGAAGGATCACGAAGCGATTATCAGGCAATTGCGCGACGATATCGGTAAAGTGAGCGACAAGTTTGGAGACGAAGGCACGGCGGATTTTCTGACGGGCAATATGGAAGCCCACGAGAAAATGGCGTGGATGTTGCGGGCGTTTTTGGGCTAGTTTTTTTGCCGTCATTGCGAGCGCAGCGAAGCAATCTCGCTTTTAAGCTTTAAGTACGAGATTGCTTCGCT
>JANOGO010000008.1:0-6259 GCA_031406045.1 Pseudomonadota bacterium | reverse complement strand
GTCGATCAAGGCAGCGCCAGCATGGGCGATAGCGAAATGACGGTTGGCGGCAGTCCGAGCCAATCGGTTGCGCGCGGCGTGTTGAAGCGCGTGCGCTAATCACACAATAACCATCGAGGAAAAAGGAGAAAGCTATGGACGATGTTACAACGGTTTTTGCGCTGGGGGTGATTGTGCTGCGATTCGGTTTGCTGGTGGCGGGTGTGTTGTTCTGTTGGTTTGGTTATCGCTTGTTTGCGCAAATCAGTTCTCACGGCAGCGCCGAATTTTCGTTGAAGGAAACGATCAAGATTAATTTTCAGCACGTCGGGCCCGGTGTGTTTTTCAGCTTGTTCGGCACGGCGATTCTCGTCTACGGAATATTGAATCCGCCGGTGCTGGATCAACGAACAGTCGAGTCGTACTCAAAAATTTCCGGGACGACGAATGGCGACACGACGACGACTTCGGACTCATCAGTCACCATCGCGGGCCTAAAGACGGATGCGCAAGTCCTCAATGATCGGGCCCGTATTTTGCAAGTTCAACAACAGATCGGATTTATCAACCGGATTGATGGCGCGGGAAAGGTAGACGCTGACGATCAAATCGATCTTTCGCGTCACGCACGCGATATCAAATTGGCGCTAATGCAATCGGTTTGGAGCGAATCGTGGGGTGATCGCATTACGTTCGAGAAGTGGACTCGCGATACCGCGTCCGGCACACCCAACGAAGACGCGCGCCAATTTTTTCTTCGCAAATAGATTAGGAGACACACATGCTTAACGTGCAAAAAGTAAATCGCTTGCTCGGGCTTATTGTCATCGCCTTAACTTTCTTTGCGAACGTTGCATTGGCTGACGACGTGCCGCTCTATCCGAAGTCGACCATCGCAGAATGGGAACCCGAATTTCGCGCGATGATCGAAGATAATTACGCGCGAATGTTCCAACCGAAATTGAGTAACGACGAAGCGCGCAAGCTGCGTGGAATGCGGTTTGAGTTTTCGAGTAATCCGCATAGCGTGTTATTCGACTTTAGCGCAAGCCCGGACCGCACGGTGAGAATGCCTGTCGCGTCGCTGCTATTTCTCAAAGATCTTGCCGGCGCGCAAGCTTGGTTGGAGTTATCGGGTTACTCCGCGCAACCGGTGCTCGATTATCTTGCCATTATTCGGCAGGGGCGGCTTGCCGAATGGCCAGAGGCCGAGCGGCTACCGCTGCAAGCGCTCGGCATTCCCGCTGATGGGCTTAAGGGCGAGAATGTGCTCGCCAGACGTAACGACATTTTAGATAAATTGCTTTTCTTTATTATGGCGCACGAACTCGGCCATATAGTCCATGGCTTCGCGGCCCATGCGGATTGTAAAAATAATAGCGCCTGCGATTTTCAGAAGGTGCAGCAAAGCGAAGCGAACGCGGACGCGTTTGCCGTTGAAATATTTCGCCGGATGGGTTTGGTTCCCAGCGCATCGAACTTCTTTTTTGCGTTGAATTCGCGGCTGTCGCGCATGCCCTTCGAGTTTAAAAACGACGCCGAGTGGCAGGATTATGCGAAAGGAAAAACCCATCCTCTGGACGCTGCGCGGATTAGCAATGTCGCGGCGCTTATCAAAGCCAATCGCGACGCGTTCGCGCGCGGATTTGATTCGCCTGAAATGGGTGCGCTGAAAGTCAAACAAAGTGTCAGCGACTTACACATCCTTGCAAATCTTATCCAAGACCGAAATCTTTCCGGCATGCAGATCGCGTGGGCGAAGTCGCTTGAGCCTGACGATATCAAGCCACGGAAAAGTCATGAGCCCAAACTACGGCCCACAAAAAATGATGTCGCCGCCACGCAAGCGCTCGTGGGCTATTTTACCGGCGAGGCGCAATTTTCAAACGGCGGCAGCGCGCCGATTGAAGTCCTCATGCGAACACAACTAACCGACGCGCAGATTAGCGGCGAAGTGATGTTAGGCGGCATTCGCGGGCGCATCGAAGGCCAATCCAGTGACACAAAACACGCGAGCGCGACCTGGATCGTCGCGGAAGATACCTATCGCGTGACGCTGGAGGCCGCAACGCCAGGCGAACTGCGTGCGACTTACAAATCCACCACAACGGAAAGCGTGATGGGCCTATGGGTGCTAGGGCGCAAGCGCTGAGCAGTACTGCCAGGAGGCGCGTCGTGCTTGCCTTCTGGCAAGTCAAGGCCTGAGAAGCAGCGCTGGCGCGCCTTCCGGCGTCTTAACACTTGAACGACACTGGGTCCCCGCCTTCGCGGGGACGACGAACTTAGGTTTTGTATTCGAATAATTTCACAACGCGCTGCGTGCGACTAGTGTCGCCCGTAGGTTGGTGGTGAGCAAAGCGAACCCCAACACATTGCCCCGAGTCAGAAAAATAAATTTGGAAATCTCCCTTGTCATTTTTTACATGTTGGGGTTCGTTCCTCACCGCCAACCTACAGAACGGTGGGCTTGGTAGAATCAAGGAACCACGCGTTAGATATTTTGGTGATTCGCGACGCGCTGGAATTTACTGTAACCAGGAAAAATCTTATGGATTTACAACTGACCAATCGCAAGGCATTGATCACGGGTTCCACCGGCGGTATTGGATTTGCCATCGCGATGAGCCTGGCGGTGGAGGGTGCTCAGGTCAGGATCACCGGGCGCACACAAAGTAATGTCGATGCGGCGCTTTCACGAATTCGCGCGGCGTTGCCAAACGCGCAAGTCGATGGCGTCGCGGCAGATTGTGCGACCGAGGCAGGTGCACAAGCGGTGTTCGCGCACGTGCCGGAGGTTGACATTTTGGTCAACAATCTTGGCATTTACGAACGTAAAGCATTCTTCGACATTCCCGATGCCGATTGGCAGCGGCTGTTTGATGTGAACGTTATGAGCGGCGTTCGCTTTTCGCGTCATTACGCACCGCCGATGACCAAGCGCGGTTGGGGACGCATCTTATTTATTTCCAGCGAATCGGGATTAAATATTCCGAAGGAAATGATTCATTACGGCATGACGAAGACGGCGCAACTGAGCATTATGCGCGGTTTGGCGATCGAGCTGGCGGGCACGGGCGTGACGGTGAACGCGGTGTTGCCGGGACCGACGCACACGGAGAATTCCGATGGCATCCGCAGCAAATTAGCGCAGGCGACCGGTAAGAGTATCGCGGAGATCGAAGCCGATATGTTTATCTCGCGGCGGCCGACCTCATTGCTAAAACGTTTTGCCAGCCCGGAAGAAGTCGCGAATCTTGCGGTGTATCTATGCGGTGCCGGTTCGTCGGCAACCAATGGCGCCGCGCTGCGGGTTGACGGCGGCATCGTTAATCAGATTATGTAGTGGTGGCTGCGCCAGAAGGCGCATCCCGCCTGCCTCGTGGTGGGAGGCAGCACTGGCGGGCCTTTCAGCGCCTTAACGTCTCAACGACCCTGGGTCCCCGCCTTCGCGGCGACGACGATCTAGGTTTTATATTCAAATAACTTGACAACGCGCTGCACGCCGCTGGTCGTGCTTGCGACTTCGGTCGCCGCATCGGCTTCGCTTTTGGTAACAATACCCATCAAATAAACGGTGTTGTTCTCGGTAATGACCTTGATATGGTTAGGCGAGAAGCGACCGGCATTCGCAAGAAAACGCGTTTTCACTTTAGACGTGATCGCCGTATCGTTGCTGCGCGAGCCGAGCGAGCTGTTGCCGGCGATGGTAATTTCGTTGAATACATTCTTGACACGGCCATCGCTGCGCACGATGGCTTCGGCATCCGCTTTGATTTTTTCGTTAGCTGCTTCGCCGCTGAGCAACACGTTGTAGTTGTAGCTGGTGGCGTTGATGTGCGATGTTTCGCGATAAGCATCGTTGATGCGCTTGATCGCGGCGATCTCGACGCCTTCGTCTTTCAAATAAGTACCGGCGGGACGGCGATCGGTGACCAACAGCGCGCCGGCGCCGATCGCGCCGCCGATGATCAACGGAATACAACCTTGCAAAACGGGTAACGCGGACAGTGCGATCAAAATAAGAAATTTACGCATCGTTATTCAACTCCTAGTAAAGAACAATCGATTGCATCGCACAGGCAATGCAAAGTTAGTAGATGGACTTCTTGTATTCGCGCGGTGATCTCGGAACCGACGCAAATATGAACGTCGCCATTGGCCATCAGTTGACCGATCTTGCCGCCCTTGCGGCCGGTGAGCGCGACGACGCGCATGTCGCGTTCATGCGCTGCATGAATCGCGTCGATCACATTCGGACTATTGCCGCTGGTAGAAATACCGAGCAACACATCGCCTTTGCGGCCGAGCGCGCGCACTTGTTTGGAAAAAATTTGTTCGAACGCATAGTCGTTCGCGATGGAGGTCATGGTCGACGAATCGGTCGTCAGCGCGACGCAGGCCAGGCCCGGCCGTTCCATCTCAAAACGATTCAATAGTTCAGCGGAAAAATGTTGCGCATCTGCGGCGGAGCCACCATTGCCGCAGACGAGAATTTTACAATCCGCGAGCAGAGATTGAACCATCAGTTGCGCAGCGCTTGCGATCGTCGGCGCAAGTGTCTTTGACATCGACAACTTAAGCTGCGCGCTCGCTTCGAAATGTTGTGTGATACGTTTTATCGAATCCATCGGCGCGATTGTAATGCGATTCGCCGCGAAACAAAATACTTTACTTTTAGTAATTGGGAGAAAAACAGTCTGTACGAGTTGTGAAAGCGGCTGTACAACCGCTTGTCATTCCCGCGAAGGCGGGAATCCATGTTGACTTTGAAAGGCCAAATGGATCTCCGCCTTCGCGAGGATGACGAGCTAGGATTATTCAGTGAACGCGTTCTGAATCCACTCGATGCCTTGCTCGGAAACGGCGTTCAACAGTACTACGTCGCAACGACACAGCGGCGATCCTCGTTGCTCGCTCAAGTAGTGGCGCGCAGCAGCGAGGATGCGCCGTTGTTTGTGGCTATCGATGCTGGCCAGTGCGCCGCCGAACGCGTTCGATTTGCGCATTCGAACTTCGGTGAAGACGATAACTTTTGCGTCGCGCATGATCAAATCAATTTCGCCGTAGCGGCAGCGATAATTTTGCGTGATGAGTTTTAAGCCCTGAGACTCCAAATAACGCAGCGCGAGAATCTCGGCCTGTTCACCGGCATTGGTCAAGGAGTTTGCGGTTTCGCCGTGCCGGATTGATCAAACGTTGCCGGCAATAGTTCGCGTGTGAACCAGTGGCCCGATGTCAGCGTGATGCGTCCGCTGACACCGTCGATCGGCTCGAGCGAGCCGGCGTCGCGGTGGATTAGGAGTTGCGCTAAACGATACGCATCGATACCCAGCGCGTAGAAGCGCTGCAGCTCGGCGGTCAACGATTTTTTCGGTTGCGGATAAACCATCACCGCGGCGTGATCGGGCGTGATCAACCAGGGCATGTCGACAAATTGCAGGCCTTTTAAATCCATATTCAGCGCCGCATCATTCTTGCTGCGAAATACTTGGGACGTCGCATACGTCGGTAAACTGCTGCGGATATAGGGCCTAATCTTGCGGGCGATCGTCGCATCGGTAGCGATAAACACCACATCGACCTGTTGCGCTTTAAGTGCCGAGCGAAATTCTGTGAGCTTTTTCGGATCGGTATTAAATGCGTATTCCAACGTTGTCGTTGCGCCGAGTTTGAGCCATTCGTCGGCAAACGCCGCTTGGATGCGCTTGGGCAGCGCTGCCGCGGCAGTTACGATCGCCGCGCGGCGCAATCCGCGCGTATACGCGATCTGCGCTAGTTGGCGCGCTTCGGTTTCCTGCGAAAGATTCAGCGAATAAAACAGCGGCGGCAGCGACAGACTTTCGCCTTCGGGTAGGTTCAGCGCGAGGGTCGTAGTCGTGACCATACCGCTGCGGGCAATCGCGGTCACTTCGCTGCGCGTCATCGGGCCGACGACGATGCGGGCATTATCGGCGAGAATACGGTCGTAAATAGGCAGCAGATTTTTGCTGCCTTCTTCGCTGTCAAAAACTTCGATTGGTAAACTCGGCTCGGCGCCGGCCACTTGCGATGCAGCGAGGAAACCCTCTTTTACCGCGTCGGCGGCGCGGCCGAATGTCGCCGATTTGAGCGGCAGCAACAGCGCGATGCGGCTTGGTTTGACCGGCACGACGATCGCAACCGGTTCCGGCGCCGTGCCGCCTTCTTGATCGGGAATCGGGTAAGTGATGACTTCCGGAGCGGTAGTATTTTTGCTCGTCTCCGGTGCAGTTTGGATTGGCGCGCTTTCGTCCGGATTGGT
>JANOGO010000387.1:0-1512 GCA_031406045.1 Pseudomonadota bacterium | reverse complement strand
GAAGCGGCGAACAAAGAACTCGAATCGTTTTCCTATTCGGTTTCGCATGATTTGCGCTCGCCGCTGCGCGGTGTCGACGGCTGGAGCTTGGCGCTGCTGGAGGATTACGGCGACAAGCTCGACGAGCAAGCTCACGGTTATCTGAATCAAGTGCGCGCAGAAATTCAACGCATGTCTGTGTTGATCGACGACATGCTGAAGCTGTCGCGCTTAAGCCGCGATGAAATGAAACGCGAAGCGGTCGATTGCACGGCGTTGGCGACGTCGTTTGCCGATCGCCTGCAAAGCGCCTGCCCGGAACGCCGCGTCGAATGGCGCATTATGCATGGCATCACAACCAACGCCGACCTTAGCTTGCTGCGCCAAGTGTTTCAAAATTTGATCGAAAACGCTTGGAAGTTCACCGCGAAACAAGACAACGCCGTGATCGAATTTGGCGTGGCGGAAGTCGACGGCGAGAAAGCCTACTTCGTCAAAGATAACGGCGCCGGATTCGACATGGCCTACTCCGCTAAGTTATTCGGCGCGTTTCAGCGCCTGCATCGCGTTGCCGATTATCCGGGCACCGGTGTCGGCCTCGCGACCGTGCAACGCATCGCGCGCCGCCACGGTGGCCGCGTGTGGGCCGAGGGCGAGGTCGGCAAAGGCGCAACTTTCTGGTTTACGTTGGGAGAAAAAGTATGAGCGAAGGAACTATTCTGCTGGTGGAAGACAATCCCAGCGACGTCGGGCTGGCGCGCCGCGCGCTGGAGAAAAAACGCATTATGAATCCGCTGGTCGTGGCGCAGGACGGCCAAGAAGCGCTCGATTATTTATTCGGCACCGGCCAATATGTCGATCGCGATTTGAGCGATCTACCGGCGGTGATTTTGCTCGACATCAATTTGCCCAAGCTTGACGGTTTATCGGTGCTGCGCAAAATCCGCGAGGACCAGCGCACCAAGTTCGTTCCGGTCATTATGTTGACGACCTCCAAAGAAGAGCAAGATCTGGTCACCAGCTACGATTTGGGCGCCAACAGCTATATCCGTAAGCCGGTCGATTTTACCCAGTTTGCCGAAGCCGTTGGCCAACTTGGCCTTTATTGGCTGGTGCTGAATCAGTCGGCAACGCCAAAGCACTAATGAAGCCACTGAAAGTCCTCTTGGTAGAGGACTCGGATAGCGATGCCGGATTGGTGATGCGCGCGCTGCGGCGCGGCGGTTTTGACGCGACCTTTCAGCGCGTCGAAACGGCGCAGGATATGGTCGCGGCGCTTGAATCACCGGATTGGAACGTCGTAATTTCCGATTACAACTTACCCGAATTCGACGCGCCCAGCGCATTGAATGTGTTGCAAGCGGCAAAAAGTGATCTTCCTTTCATTGTCGTCTCCGGTAACATCGGCGAAGATTCCGCCGTGAAATTAATGAAGCGCGGCGCCAGCGACTATATTTTGAAAGATAGCTTGGCGCGTTTGCCGGCCGTGGTTCAGCGCGAACTCGCGGAGCTGGAAACGCGGCGGCAACTGAA
>JANOGO010000407.1:0-2366 GCA_031406045.1 Pseudomonadota bacterium | reverse complement strand
ACATCACCGATCCGGCAATCGTCGCCGCGGCCGAGCTATCGCACCGCTACATCACCGATCGTTTCTTACCCGATAAAGCCATCGACTTAATCGACGAAGCCGCGGCGCGCATCAAAATGGAAATCGATTCCAAGCCGGAAGAAATGGACAAGCTCGACCGGCGCTTGATTCAACTCAAAATCGAACGCGAAGCGGTGAAAAGAGAAAAAGACGAAGCATCAAAAAAACGTTTAGGTCTGATCGAGGATGAAATCGCGAAGCTGGGAAAAGACTATTCCGACTTAGAAGAAATTTGGAAAACGGAGAAAGCTCAAGTCCAGGGCAGCGCGCATGTTAAAGAAGAAATCGATCGCGTGCGTGCCGATATCGTCAAGCTGCAGCGCGAAGGCAAGCTCGATAAAGTCGCGGAATTGCAATACGGAAAATTGCCGCAACTCGAAGCGCAGTTGAAGCAAGCCGAAACATCCAACGCCGGAAAACCCGCCAACAAATTGCTGCGCACCGAAGTCGGCGCGGAAGAAATCGCGGAAGTGGTGTCGCGCGCGACCGGCATTCCCGTGTCGAAAATGATGCAAGGCGAGCGTGATAAATTGGTCAAGATGGAAGACAAACTGCACGAGCGCTTGATCGGCCAAGACGAGGCGGTACGTCTCGTGTCAGACGCGATTCGCCGTTCGCGCGCAGGCTTATCGGACCCCAATCGCCCCTATGGTTCGTTTTTATTTTTAGGCCCAACCGGCGTCGGCAAAACCGAACTGTGCAAAACCCTCGCTGAATTTTTGTTCGATTCGGAAGATCATTTGATCCGCATCGATATGAGCGAATTTATGGAGAAGCATAGCGTCGCAAGATTGATCGGTGCGCCACCGGGCTATGTCAGCTATGAAGAAGGCGGCTACTTAACCGAAGCGGTGCGGCGCAAACCCTACAGCGTGATCCTGCTCGACGAAGTCGAAAAAGCACATCCCGATGTGTTCAACGTGTTGCTGCAAGTATTGGATGATGGCCGCATGACCGACGGCCAAGGCCGCACCGTGGATTTCAAAAACACCGTCATCGTCATGACCTCAAACCTCGGCTCGCAAATGATTCAGCAAATGGCGGGGAGCGATTATCAAGTCATAAAAATGGCGGTGATGGGCGAAGTGAAAACCCATTTCCGGCCGGAGTTCGTCAATCGCATTGACGAAGTCGTCGTGTTCCATAGCCTTGATGACGCGAACATTGCATCCATCGCGAAGATTCAAATTCAGTTCCTCGCGAAACGCCTCGCGGGCATGGAAATGAAACTCTACATCAGCGACGCAGCGTTAGCGGAAATCGCCAAGGCAGGATTTGATCCGGTGTACGGCGCACGGCCGTTGAAGCGCGCGATCCAAAGCCAGATCGAAAACCCGCTCGCGAAGCAAATTCTCGAAGGGAAATTCGCCGCGAAGGATACGATTAATGTTGATGTGAAACGTGGTGTGATGGTGTTTGAGAAGGCGTAACGTCGAAAGGCGCCGCGCCAGGAGGCTTTACTGGCGCGGCGTTTCGGGCATGCATTGCCACTAAGCAAGATGGGTGCGGCTGGTGGCGAGGTAAGTTAAAGAAATTTTGGAGGCATTAGCTGATAAATAGTGACATAGGCAACTATGGTTTCGCAGGCGCGAACCCTAACTGGCGCATCATCGTGCCAACGTCCCAATAATCGATCTTGCGCTTGATCTTGCCGCTTTCAAATTCATAGGTCGACATGCCACGCAAATCCATCCGCTTATTCGACGCGGGCATATTCGGCATATCGCCGGTTTGCGTTCCCGCGAAGGTCCATTCGGAAGCACCGCGGTCACCGTTCACCACGGTTGTAACAATCGCCGCTTTCAAATCTGGAAAGCCATTGAAAAATCCCTTTGCAAATGCGCGAAGTTCGTCCTTGCCATGAAAGACTAATCCTAGCGGGATATCTTCATAGGTTACATCGTCTGAAAAGACTGACAGCAACTGATCCAAGTTTCCCGACGACCACCCAGCCGCTTCCTGCTCGATTAATTGTTGTTTGACGGGATCGTTTTGCGCTACTGCAGTAACGCTCCAAAGCGTGGCCGATAGTGTCAGCAATATTCCGGTGCATAGTCCAAAACTTCTTCGCAATAGCTTAACTTTTCCGCTAATACTTGATTCGATTTTCTGCGAACTATTGTTTTCAAACAATGCCGCGAACAATGAAAATGCTTGGGTAGTTGTTGACTGGCACATCTTTCCTCCGATTGTTGGCTTTGGGTTCGACGATCGGTAATTACCGCCACGAACGAATGCAACTGGTAACCACATCGTAGTTTCCCCTGCATCTTGCTCGACGATATTGCGGGGGGGGGGGGGGGGGG
>JANOGO010000347.1:0-11999 GCA_031406045.1 Pseudomonadota bacterium | reverse complement strand
CGCCGTTGTAGGCGTACCAGGCACCGGATTTATCGACGAACTTGTGGAGGACGCCGAGTTCGATGATTTCGCCTTCACGCGAAATGCCCTGGCCATACAGAATATCGAAAAAGGCTTCCTTGAACGGTGGCCCAAGCGCCGGCGCAGTTTATCCAGATCGATTTCTTGCATGGCTAAGCCATCCGGCAGCTTCATGCCACCGTAAACAACTTCTAACGGGATGGTGCCAATTGTCTTCCAAGCATCGAGAAAATCGTCGGCACGGACATCATTCAACAAAGCGGCGCGCGTGGTCTCGGCGATATTGAAATCGAGCATCGCCGGGCCGGCGCGGTAAAGCCGCGGATTCACGACGACCGGTGGCGGTAGCGGCGGCGCAGCGCTTTGGAACACAATCGCGTTGGCGCCGAACGGCAATCCGCTCGGCGGCAGGGTCGTGATGTTATTGCCGAATAAATTAGTCGGTGCGGTCAGGCCGTTAAACACGCTCGTAATCGGATTATTGGCGTAGGCGGCCCACGTTCCATTCGTTGTGGTGATTGCGTTTGCGCCAGCGTTGTTGAGAAAATCGTTTTGCGTCGACAGCACGGCCGCGAAACCGGAACCTTGCGCAGCAACGGCGCTATTCAACGTTAGATTCGCGCTCGCCGATGTCGTCTGTACCGTGACTTGATCCGCGACTGTGATGCCGTCGGTCACGCTGGAATCTGCGCCGGTAATCGAACCGATCGCCAAAGAATTCGCCTGCGAATAATTTAGCTTGTTCGCATTCGCCGCTAAGGTCGTCACTTGGTTGTCGGCGTGATTTAACGAATAGTTAGCACCGGCACCATTGAGCGCCAAACCGTTCGCAACGATCGCCGCGCTTTGCGTCACATCGCCACTTGCAATAAGTACCGCGCTGTCGGCCAGATTGATTCCGTTGATCGGTGCGCCGCCGGATGGCGTTACCGTGCCGATATCAAAACCGTTTAGATCGTAAAACACCAGTGCCTGAGCGCTTGCGGCGAGCGTATTCACATCGTTGTTGGCGCCAGTCAACACAAACGTTCCAGCGCCGCCTAAGCCGAGCGAACTCGCGACGATTGCCGCGGCGGATTGCGTGACATTGCCATCGGATAACAAACACGCGGTGCCCGACATCGTGACGCCATCGACATTGAAACCATTATCGTCGCGCAACAGCAGGCCGACGCCACTTGCCTGCAGCACGCCGATGTCGTTGTTCGCCGTCGCGAGATCGAAGGTTCCGCCGACCAAGTTTAACGTGACCACTTGAATCGGCGCATTGCCATCTTGCGTAACGATACCGTTCGCTGCCGACAGTGCGGCATTTCCCGACGTTGTCAGGCCGCTAACTGCACCGTTTAACGTCGTTACCGTTCCAATATTAAAGCCGTTGTCGTCATTGAATTGCATCGAAGCAGTATTCGCCGCGAGCGTCGCAACGTCGTTGCTCGGGAGTCCTAAATTAAACACGCCGGCGTTGCCGGTCAGCGCCAATTGCGGCGCGATAATCGGCGCCGTTTGCGTGACCGCGCCATTGCTGTCGAGCCCCACGGAATTCGTTGCGGCGAGGCCGTTCGTCGTCACGCCATCGGCCGATGTTGTAACGGCAGCGACTGCGAAGCCATCGCCATCGCGCAAAAATACATCGGCGCTATTTGCCGCAAAAGTTTGCACATCGTTGCCGGAAAGATCCAGATTGAATTGACCACCGATTCCGCTGAGCGCAAGTGCAGGTGCGGTAATCGCAGTGGCTTGGTTGACGCTGCCGTTACTCGTCAATCCCAAATCGGACGTGGCTGTCGCGCCGGTCGTAATCGCGCCGTCGGCAAGGGTGGTCACGCTGCCGATCGCAAAACCATTGCCGTCGGCGAAGCGCACCGCTTGCGTATCGAGCGCCAAGGTTTGCACGTCGTTGCCAATGTTGTTGAGATTGAACACGCCGACCGCGCCGTTCAGTGCGAGAGAAGGCGTCGAAATCGCGGTGCTTTGCGTGACGTTGCCATTGGCGGTTAAACCGGCAGTGCTCACCGCGCTCAAACCGGCCGTCGTCGATCCATCGATCGTCGTTACGCTGCCGATATCGAACCCGTCGCCATCGGCAAAGCGAATATCTTTCGCGCTCGCGGCGAAGGTCGCGACATTGTTGCCTAAGTTGCCGAGATTGAACGTGCCGTTCGCGCCGTTAAGCGCCAGGCCCGAAGCGGAGATCGCGCTCGATTGCGAGATCAAGCCCGCGCTGGTGAGTCCAAGATTATTGCCTACCGTCGCGCCGCTTGTTGTCGCGCCATCCGCCGCGGTCGTCACGCTGCCGATGTCGAAGCCGTTGCTATCGGCGAAGCGCACGTCCGTGGTATTTGCCGCAAAAGTTTGTACGTCGTTGCCGGATTGATTCAAGTTGAACGAGCCGCCCGCGCCATTGAGCGCCAATCCGATCGCGTTGATCGTGCCGCTGACATCCTGCGTGACCAAGCCACCGCTGGTCAGGCCAACGGTATTCGCGGTGATGCCGGAGGTCGTAATGCTATCAACGGTCGTCGTGACCGCGCCGAGCGCGAAGCCCGCCGACGACGCGAAGCGCACATCGCCGCTGTCGGCCGCCAGTGTGGCGATGTTGTTGTCGCTGTCGCTTAAATTAAACACGCCGCCAACGCCGGTTAACGCCAGGCTGGCGCTGCTGATCGCGCCGGTTTGCGTGACAGCGCCGCCGTTGCTGATTAAGCGGGTAGCGCCGCTTACTACCAAGCTACTCACCACAAAACCACTATCATCGCGCAGCGCCAGTTCTTCCGCGATCGCGTTGAGCGATGCGATGCTGTTGGTCTGCGTCAGGCTGAAGCGTCCACCGTTGAGCGAAAGACTGTTGCTGCTGATTAGACCGGTCGCCGATTGCGTGACGGTATTGGCCGCGCCGACGCTTAAGCTGACGTTGCCACCCGCCGTAGTGCCGTTCACGGCGCCGCCGAAGCAGGCGTTGTTGACGGTGTCGATCGCGTAACTATTGCTCTGCGAATAAGTCAGGTCGCCGGCGACCAGCGCGGCGAGTTTAGTGAGGTTACCTAAATTATTGAACGTCACGTTATTGCCGAATAGCACAAGGCCGCCGCCGTTGATTCCGCTGGGCGCGGTCAGGGTGCCATTGACGCCGAGCGCGACATCGTTGGTGACCGTGAACGGCGTGCCGAGCGTGAGATTGTTGATGTCGTTGAACGCCAGTTCCGTCGCGTTCGCGGTCAACGTGCCGGCGTCGTTGTTGCCTTTGCATAAATTGTAGGTGCCGCCACCGAGCAAGCTCAGCGTGCCCGCGCCGCCGTTGACGATCAGCGCGTGATTGCTGGCCGATTCCGTCGCGATGCCGGCGGTTGTCAGCGTGAGATCGGCGCCGATGGTGGTGTACGTGCCTACGATATTAAAGTCCGCGTTCGCCGCTTGGATCGTCGTTGCGGCGTTGGTCGAACCGTCGCCGATGGTGATGAGTCCGCTGCCATCGTTACGGCCGAAGGTGATATTCGCAAGGCCCGGCTGGATCATCGTTAATTCGGTCTGATCGATCTGCAAATTGTGCGTTGCGACCGGCGCGCCGCCGATGCCCATCGTGTCGGCGGCAGTCGCGCCGCGCACGATCAAGCTGCCGTTGCCTTGGATTTTCGTCGTCGCAGCAAGCACTAAAGCGTCCGCGCCGCCGTTATTCGACGCCTCCAAGATCAGCGTCCCGCCTTGATCTGCAAGCAGGGTAGGCTGAGCGCCGCTGGTAATAAGCCCCGCAGCCGTGCCATTGCCCTGACCCGCGATGGTGAACGTTCCCAGGCCATTCGCGCCGGCGGTTGCGTTATCGATTTGCACGCCGGCGCTCGCTGTGCCACCGATGCCGATCAAATTTGTCGCGCCGTCTTTGCCGAACGCGCTGGCATTATTGGCAATCGATATTCCAGTTGCGTTGGTCGCGCTTACCGCGCTGCTTCCGGTGCCACTAATATTTATCGCGCCGTTACCGGTGTTTTCGATTTTGCTACTGGCGCCGGTGACCAACACACCGATCGCTTGATCGCCGCTACTGATGCTCGTGCCGTTTACGTTTATCGCGCCGTTCGCCGTGCTGATGCGCCCGCCGCTTTGTACGATGACGCCCGCATTGCCCGCGCCGGTTCCCGCGCCGCTCGTGCCGGCGATCGAAACATCATTCGGGCCGGTCGCATTAATCAATGAATTCGACGCGACCGAAACACCGGTTTGATTTGCCAATGCGCTCGTATCGGCATTCTTGCCGGTGATCGAAATCGTCGTGCCGGTACTTTTCACGACGCTAGAATTAATCAGCGACACGCCGCTCGCATTTGCTACGCCGCTGCCCTCGCCGCGCAACGCGATCGCGCCGCTACCGGCATCGAGCGTTGCGGCATTGAGTGTGATGCCGCTGCCCGCCTTGTTGCTGGAGAAGCCCGTCCCGCTTGGGTCTCCGGCCAACGTGATCGCGCCGTTGTTGCTTGTAATCGATGCCGAAGTTAGCGTGATCGCGCCGCCGCCCGCTGCGCGGCCTTGCAGATTCGCGTTCAATGTCACATCGACCGGCTGGCCGCTTGAGCCGATGCTCGATCCGGCATTGAGCGTGATATTGCGCTGCGCGTTCAACGTAACCGTGCCGGGAGCCGCACCGGTAAACGCGATCGGCGTATTTGCCGCGAGCGAGATGTCGCTGTTCGCGGCGGTGGTTTTGATCGCAACGTTGCCTGACGACGTGATGCCGTTCACCGTGCCGGGATTGCAAAGCGTGTTAGCCACTGTGCCGATAATGATGTTGTTGGCTTGAGAATAATTAAGCCCCGCGACATTCGCGGCGAGCGTGCCGATGGTGCCGGTATTGTTGAACGTCACGTTGCGCGACGGCGCATCGAACAGAAAACTACTGGTCGTGATTTTGCCGCTGCTACCAAAATCGCCGGCGAGTTCCAGCGCGCCCGTGAGCGTCAGTGTGCCCAGCGCGTACGTGTTGATATCGTTGAACGCGACGGTTTTAGTGTTCGCGTTCAGCGTGCCGATATCGTTATTTTGCGTGCATAAATTGTAGATGCCGCCGCCGCCGTTCAAATTCAGTGTGCCGGGCGCGACAATGGCGCCGGTCTGACTTACGTTGCCCGCCGTCGATAACGTGACGTTGCCGGTAGTGACAATGCCGCTGACGACAAAGCCGGTATCGTCGCGGAAATTCAGCGACGCGCCATTCGCATTCAACGTGCCGGTATTGTTGTTATTAGTCAGATTGAACGTGCCGCCGTTTTGCAATTGCAACGTGCCGGCGCCGACGTTCACCGTCAATGTTCCCGCGCCGCTTTCCGTGACCGTCCCGCCGGTCGACAGCGTCAGCTTCGAGCCGGTCGTCGCGAATGCGCCGTTGATGGTCATGTTAGACGTCGCTCCTTGAATCGTTGTGTTCGATTTCGTTGTTCCGGCGCCGATGGTGATCGCGCCAGTGCCGTCGCTACGCCCAAACACAATGTCGGCGAAGCCCGGTTGTATGAAACCGAGCTCGGTGGTACCCATTTGCAAGTTAAACGTCGCACTCGCCGCGCCGCCCACACCCATGGTGGTCGCCGCGCTTGGGCCTCGGACCGTCAACGTGCCGGCGCCGAGTAACTTCGAACCTGCTGCGAGCGCAAACGCATCGCCGCCACCGCCGTTGCCCGCGGTGACGGTAATATGTTTCGTCGCGGCGTTGCCGATGACCGGATTGGCCGCGGCGATATTGATGCCCGCGAACTTTCCGCCGCCGACGCCGGTGACGTTAATCGAACCGCCCGCCGTCGCTTGCACCGTCGATCCGGCAATATTGACACCGAAGCGATTGGCGCCCGCACCGCCACCACCGGTGCCGTTGATGTCGATCAAGCCGGCCGCGTTGCTGTTGGTGAGTTTCGACGTGGCGCTGATTTCCACACCGTAATTGTTGTTGGTCGCGCCGGCGCTCACGCTGTTGCCGGTGACGCTCAGAACGCTGCCGCCGGTGCTAATCGGCGCGGCGCCAATGATGCGCACACCCACATCATTGCCCGTGCCGGCGCCGCTAGTGCCGATGATTTGAATGTTGCCGCCGGTCGAAACGACGCCTGCGGTGGAGTTAATCTGCACACCGTGGTTAGCGGTCTTCGTTGCGGCGGAACTTCCGGTACCGGTAATCGCGACGTTTCCGGTGGTCGTAATGATGGTTGACTTATTGTCGAGCAACATGCCGATACCGGTGCCGGTCGAGGCTTTACCCGCCGTGCCACTCACCGTGATATTGCCGGCGGTACTTTGCAATTTGGAGGTGGCGGTAATCAACACGCCATAGTTATTGGCCTTGCTGCCGCCGGTGCCGGTGACGGAAATATTGCCGGCACCGCTGGTAAGCAGTTTTGAGCCGTTAATTTCGACGCCGCGGTTCGTGGTTGCGCTAGTCGTGCCGCCGGTCGCGCTGAAGCTGATATCGCCGCCGGCCGCATTGAGCGTAGATGCGGTGAGCAAAATACCGCGCGGCCCGCTGGCGCCGCCGCCATTCGGTGCGCCGTTCAACGTGATCTTGCCGCCGTTGCTGGCGATGCTGGTGGTGGCGAGCGTGATCACGCCGTTGCCACTTACTTGCTTGCCGGCGTTGAGCGTCACATTGAGTTTTCCGGCGCTTGCGGTGATCGCCGTACCGGCATTGGCGACGATGTTGTTGTGCGCGTTCAGCGTCAGTCCGACGCCGACGTTAGTCCCAGAGTAATTGATCTTACTATTTGCGGCGATGGTGATATTGCCGGCTTGCGTATTCGGTGCTGCAGTGCCGGTCGAAATGGCGACGCTGGTGCCGCCACCGGCGTTGAGCGCGGTTTGAATGGTCGCCGTGGTGAGGATGGCACTGTCTTTGGTCGTAGTGAAATTCGGCCCAGCGCTGATATTGGTGTTCGCCCCAGCGGTTTGAATGGAAATATTATTCGGATCGAGCAACCATAAACCAGCCACGCCATTGGTGCTGGACGCATCGACGCGAATGCCGGCGACATCCAGATAGCCACCCGACGTTTCCACCAAGCCGCCGGCTTGATTGCCGGTTGCGCTGATACTGCCGTAGGCGCGCGTTGCCTCGTCGCTCCACAGCACCACCTTGCCACCGCGCCCGTCCTGCGTGGCGTTCGCGGCAATGCCGGCTGTCGCGTCCATCCACAGCGCGTTTGCGCGAGGGGTATCGCCGGCGCCTTGATAGTCGCCGCCCACCAGCACGGTGCCGCCACCAGCCGCGCCGGATGCGTCGATCGCGGCATTGCGCGTTAGCGCGATATTTTCGCCACTGATGGTGACGGTGCCGCCGCGCTCGCCGCTGTTTTTTCCGCTGGCGTCGAGTACGCCGGAAACATTCACGACGCCGCTCGGCCCGCCGCTCAAAAAGACGCGGCCATTTTTACTCTCGATGCTGCGCGCTTCGATAATGCCGGTCTGATTGACGACGGTATTGAGCAACGCGTTCGCCGCCGCGGCGCTCAAAATCACTTGGCCGCCGTCGGCGCGAATCGCTTGCTTGTTTTCGACCAGCGCATCGAGCGTTGCCGCTTCGACGCTGACATTCAGCAAACCGCTGATATGCGATAACGTCACGCGCTCGCCTGCTGCCAACGCGACGGTTCCCTGCGGCGCATTCAGCATTCCTTGGTTGCTGACTTGCTTGCTGATCAGCGCGATGTAACCGCCGTTACTGGCGTTGATCGCGCCATGATTGACGATGCGGCCGCTAACATTGCCGGAGAAGGTGAATTTGCCGCTCGCGCTACCGCCTAAAAAATCCGCGTCGGAAATATCGAGCGTGCTCGCGACCAAGCTACCCACATTGACTTGCGCATTAGCGCCGAACGTGATGCCGTTCGGGTTGATCAAAAAGATTTGGCCGTTCGCCAACAACTGGCCGAAGATCGACGTGGGATCGCTCGACAACACGCGATTCAGCGCGATCGATGACGACGACGGCTGCAAAAATTGCACGCGCTCATTCGGCGCGATGTTGAAATTTTTCCAGTTCAGAATCAGCGCATTTGATTGCTGGTTGATCGTTGTCGTTTGCTGATTTGTTTGGATATTGCCTTGGCCATTTATGACCTGACCACCTTCCGCAGCAAATACTGGAGCGGCGCTCCAAGGCGTCATGCTGAAGAGCGCCAGTACGAGCGGCTTCAGGCGTGGATAGGTCTGTGGGTTAGTGTTGGTGGGGCTTGCAGCGCGTTTGGTTTTCATATTCTGGTATTTAGGCAGTAAATAGGAAAACACCAATCTGTCATTCCCGCGGAGGCGGGAATCCATAGGGCATATCCTTTGTCACCGCTAAATGGATTCCCGCCTTCGCGGGAATGACAAATTGGGCGAGGACGCGTCACAACAAAAAATTCAGCAAGACCGTTACGCAATTTGTCGGTTGAGAACTTCATCTAAAAATACTTCACCGCTTGAAACCAGGTCTGATGCTGCGCTTCGCGCTTGGCCGGCTCATCGGAATTCACTCGCCACGCATGATGAAAACGCAGCGCGAAATTATGCGGCAGCGCCGCCATGAAGCCAAACCCGGTGCCATTGAGCGTGCGATTGTTATCGTCGTTGCCTGGCAACGGCTCGCGATCGATGCGCACGCCGCCGTGATCGAAAAACGCCAGCAGTTGCAGCCATTGCGCGTTCTCGAAAGTTTTGCGCAATTCAACCGTCGCGAGATAACCGCGATCGCCGCTAAGATATCCTTGCGCGAAGGCGCGAACGCCGTGCGGCCCGGCCAGGGGAAATTCCTCAGCGGGATCGAGATTTTTGTTGCTCTCTTGCGCTGAGGCGGCGACGTGAACGGTCCAAGTTTCGCCGAGGCGCTGATCGCGTTCGACGTTCAAATAGACTTTGCTGAAATTGCCGTGGGTGCGAAGATTGGCATCGTCATCGCTGCGAGCGCCGGCGCTTTGAATTTTTAGATCGCCGACGGTGAAGGCCAAGCCATAGCGGGTTCGTCCACCGCCGATGAAGCCGTCTTGGCCGTCGCCGGTGAGCGCCCAACTCACGGCATTGATTTTTTTCTCGACATCGATTACGCCCAATAACACCTGGTTCGCGAAGCTGCTGTCGATCAGACGTTTGCCGTCGTAGGCGAGTTGTCCGTAGAGATTGGCGCGGCGGCTGCGGATGAATGGGTAGGCTAAATAGGCGCTGGTAATTTTCGCATCGCCGCTCGCATCCAGCGCGGCGAACGGATCGCCGATCTTGTAGCGCAAATCAGAATAAGCGATGCCGGCGCGTAGGCCCTGATGCCCGAGCGGCGTGGCGTACGAGACGCGGCCGAAGTTGGTTTTGCCATGCGGATCGCCGCCGCCTTGCATGAACTCCGGCGTGAAAATGCCGCGCACGCTGAACTGATCGCCGCGGCCGTAGGGGCTGTTGATGTTGAACACAAAACCCAGGCGCCGCTCGCCATTGGTTTTGCCGCCATAATTATCCAGGTCAACGCTGCCGCTAAAACGTGCTGCTTCGCCGAGATCGACATTGAGGCTGGAACCGCCGATCTGATCGCCCGGCGACAGGGTCGGCGTAATGGCGCCGACGCCGATGGCATCGCCGATCAGCAACAAGCTGCGCTCCAGCTCCGCCTCGCGAATCAGGTTCGCTTGCTGTAACGGCACCAGGTAGCGCGCCAAATGATCGGAGCCAAGCAGGGAACGATTTTGCACGCTGAAGGCGCTATAAAAACCTTCGATCACGGCGATTTCCACGACGCCCGCTTCGACTTCCTGGGCGGGCAGATAGGCGCGGGCGACTAAAAAACCGTGGTCGCGATAAAAGCGCGTGATGCGATCGGCGATCGCATCCAATTCCTGTAGGTTCAGCGCGTTGCCGACGGAATCGGCCAGAAGCGGCAACAACTGCGCTTCGCTAAACGCGCTCGAGCGGGTAATGCGATAGCCGCTCACCGTGATGGTTATGCCGGATTTGTCGGTCAATGCCGGCCGCGTTTCGCGCGGCAATTGGATCGCGGGCGGGGATTTATCCGGCAGCGCAAGCGGATTCGGATCGATCTGACGCAAGATCGTGCCGCTATCCGGCGGCGTTTGGGCGCTGGAGTGCGGCACGAACGCTAGGGTGCTGAAAAAAAGTGCAGACCCAAAGTGAAGGCAAGATCGGCGCGGTGCCGTCTTGAACAGACACATCTCCATTTCCTTAAGTGTTGTTTGATTATTTGCACTGCTTCTCCGATTCATTATGAAGAATCAGCGCTAAAGGTGCAATCCCTCTGGGTTTTTTGACGCTTCGGTAGAATTTCCGGTTATTATATTGGATGGACAAATTAAACAAGGAGTGGAAATGATGGTTACTTCCCGTCAAAAACTATTGCTTTCGGGGTTGATGCTGGCGTTCCTGACCAGCGGCTGCGGCTGGATACATTGGCGCGATAGAGAGCCGGCGCGCGATTCCAGCGCGATCGATAGCCCCGGTGCGGACGTAACGTTCGCGAATGATCAGAAAAAAGCCCGCGACGAGATGGCGAAATCTGCCGACGGCGCGCAAACCGGCCCCGGCGCAGGTGGCGCGACCACCACGCCGATGCCTGAAACCGGGTCGGATCAAAGCGGCGGCGGCGGTGGTGCCGCAGGCGCAGCGAAGGTCACGCCGATGAAGGATGCGCCATCGGAAATCGATGCAGCCAGCGACAAAATGCAAGATGGCGCAGCGAGCGGCGATAAAGAGATGAGTGCGGATAGCAAAACGGCGGAAAAAGTGACGTTGCAGGGTGACGCGCTGTTCCAGTTTGGCAAAGCCGATGAAAAATCGATGTTGCCGGGCGGCAAGCAACGCCTCGATGAATTGGCCGACAAGATCATGGCGATGGAAAAAGACACGATCGCCGACATTACCATTGTTGGTCACGCCGATCGCCTCGGCTCACCCACGGGCAATCTGACCATTTCCGAACGACGCGCGACAACCGTGATGACTTATCTGGTGCGCCGTGGCGTGGACGCCTCGATGCTGGAAAGCATGGGTAAAGGCGATGCGGATCCGATAACCGACTGTCCCGGCGGCAAGGCAAATAAAGCGTTGATCGCGTGCCTGTCGCCGAATCGCCGCGTGGAAGTGATTATCAATTCTAAGTAGGTTTTTCGCTCAGGTAACGCAACAACGCCCCGCCGGTTCGGGGCGTTGTTTTTTATTCCAACTGAATATCATGTTTGCGCGTTACTCGATTCCACTTTTCGATTTCGCTGCGAATCAGCGCGCCCAAGCGCTCCGGTGGACCGCCGACTACTTCCATTTCCGATTCGCGTAGTTTCGCGATCACGCCGGAATCTTTTGCCGCGTCGTTAAACGCTTGATTCAGCCTGGCGACGATAGCGGCTGGGGTTTTAGCCGGGGCAATAATCCCGAACCAGGGCTCCACGAGGAATTCTTTGAAGCCGGCTTGCTGCAAGGTTGGCACGTCGGGCAGCGCGGGTAACCGTTTGCTTCCGGTTACCGCCAGCGCGCGTAACGCGCCGGCTTTGATGTGCGGCAATATCGACGGCGAATTGTCGAAAAACAAATTGATTTGCCCGCCTTCTAAATCGGCGATGGCCGGCGCCGAGCCTTTGTAGGGCACGTGGGTGAGGTCGACGCCGGCGAAATCCTTCAGCAATTCCGCGCACAAATGCGGCGAGGAACCATAACCGGACGAAGCGATGGTGATCGCGCCCGGTTTGGATTTGGCCAACGCAATGAGTTCCGCGATATTTTTTGCCGGTAATTTATTGTTGGCAACGAGAATATTCGAAATCATGCCGATCAACATTACCGGCGTGAAATCACGTTCGGGATGGTAGGGCAGTTTCTCGCGGTAAACGCCGACGTTCATCGCGCAGGTGCCGATGCTGCAATAGCCAAGCGTGTAGCCGTCCGGCGCTGCTTTCGCTGCCGCTTCCATGCCGATGTTGCCGCCCGCGCCGGCGCGATTGTCGATGATGATTGTCTGGCCCAAACTTTTCCCGGCG
>JANOGO010000344.1:0-2239 GCA_031406045.1 Pseudomonadota bacterium | reverse complement strand
ACCGTGCCGGTTTTGAGATACACCAAACCCTTTTCCAGCATGCGCAAGAAAAACCACTGGTTCCATTTGTAATATTGGCGCGGCAGGTCGCCAATTCGCGCTCCCAATCGATGGCGAAGCCGAGCGATTGCAACTGCTGCTTCATGTATTCGATGTTGTCGTAGGTCCACTTCGCCGGCGCGACTTTGTTCTTCATCGCCGCATTTTCCGCCGGCAAACCGAATGCGTCCCAGCCCATCGGCTGCAACACGTTAAAGCCTTTCATGCGATGAAAACGGCTCAGCACATCGCCGATGGTGTAGTTGCGCACATGGCCCATGTGCAATTTTCCGGAGGGGTATGGGAACATCGAGAGGCAATAATATTTCGGTTTGATGCGATCCTCGATCACATTGAACGCACGGGTGTCCGTCCATTCTTGTTGGATCTGTGGTTCGATTTCGGCGGGGTGATATTGGGGATTCATGAAACGAGCGACGACATAAAACGTCGATTATAAGGCACGAGACAATTTCATCCCACGCTGTCATTGCAAGTCCCACGCTTTGCTTTGGGATAAACTTTGCGAAGCAATCTCGCTTGTGCCAACGTTACCTATTAGCAAGAGCGCCACCCCTTGTCATTCCCGCGAAGGCGGGAATCCATTTGGCCTTTCAAAGTCAACATGGATTCCCGCCTTCGCGGGAATGACACAAGGATAGGCAGGCAGCTTACAGCGACCGAATCACTAAATACACGAGCAATCGGCCTGAAAGCCAATACCAGAGCGGGTCTCCAGGCATTGCATACACCATTTAGCCCCGCGTTCGCGTATACGTGAGGGCGCCCCTTGCCGTATAATTCTGTAATACTTTTACCGATAAGAATTCATGTCATCTGCTCTGACTCAAGGACTTAACGACGAGCAACTTGCTGCCGTCACGCTGCCGCCGACGTCGGCGTTGGTGCTCGCCGGCGCGGGCAGCGGCAAGACGCGCGTACTGACCACGCGCATCGCTCATCTCATCCAAACCGGCCAAGCCAGCCCGAGCGCGATTCTCGCTGTGACCTTCACCAACAAAGCGGCGAAAGAAATGGTGGCGCGCATAGCCTCGATGTTGCCGATCGATACGCGCGGCATGTGGGTCGGCACATTTCATGGTCTGTGTAATCGTTGGTTGCGCGCCCACTATCGCGACGCGGGTTTGCCGCAGTTGTTTCAAATTCTCGATAGCCAAGATCAACTCGCGGCAATTAAACGCTTGTTGAAAAGCCTCAATCTCGACGAAGAAAAATATCAGCCGCGCCAAGTGCAATATTTCATCAGCGGCCACAAAGAAGAGGGGCGCCGCGCGAAAGATGTTTCGGCGCGCGATGAATTCGAGCGCACCATGGTCGACGTGTTTGCGCAGTACGACGAGCAATGCAATCGTGAAGGCGTGGTCGATTTCGCCGAGTTATTACTGCGCACATTTGAAGTTTTAACACGCAACGAAATTTTGCGCGAACACTACCGCGCACGCTTCAATTTTATTTTGGTCGATGAGTTTCAAGATACCAACACGCTGCAATATCGCTGGCTGAAATTGTTATCTGGGCCGCAAACTGCGGTGTTCGCCGTCGGCGACGATGACCAGTCGATCTATGCATTCCGCGGCGCCAACGTCGGCAACATGAAAGATTTTCAGCGCGATTTTCGCGTGCAAAATGTCATCAAGCTGACGCAAAATTATCGCTCCCACGGCAACATTCTCGATGCGGCGAACGCGATCATCAAGCACAATTCCAGTCGGCTTGGAAAAGACTTGTGGACATCGGAAGGCAGCGGCGAACCGGTGCGAATTTTTTCCGCGGTGAACGATAACGACGAAGCCAGCTTCATCGTCGAAGAAACAAAAGCGCTGCACGCGGAAGGCGTTAAGCTTGCCGAGATTGCGTTGCTGTATCGCTCGAATGCGCAATCGCGTGTGTTGGAACATGCGCTGTTTTCAGCCGGCCTCGCCTATCGCGTTTATGGCGGCTTACGCTTTTTCGAGCGCCAAGAAATCAAACACGCTCTTGCCTATTTGCGGCTTGCGGCAAATCAAGATGACGATGGTGCGTTCTTGCGCGTGGTGAACTTTCCGGCGCGTGGCATCGGCGCGCGCAGCATCGAGCAATTGCAAGAAATCGCCAAACAAAACGGCTACAGCTTAATGGACGCAGCGAATAGCAATGGCCTGGGAGGCAGGAGTGGAGCCAGTCTTCAGGCATTCGTGCA
>JANOGO010000342.1:0-4547 GCA_031406045.1 Pseudomonadota bacterium | reverse complement strand
GACCGGATCGATCTCTATCTTCTGCATTGGCGCGGTTCCTATCCGCTGGCCGACACGGTTGCCGCCTTCGAGCGCCTCAAGTCCGAAGGCAAGATCGTCGCTTGGGGTGTCAGCAATTTCGACGTGGATGATATGGCCGAGCTTAAGCGTATTGGCAACGGCGATGGTTGCGCGGTCAATCAGGTCCTGTATCACCTGGGCTCGCGCGGCATTGAGTGGCAACTCCTGCCCGATAGCCAGCGCGCCGGCATGCCCATCATGGCCTATTGCCCGCTGGGCCAGGGCGAACTCATCGGCCATCCGGCCATCGTGCAACTTGCGTGCAAACACGCCGTGGCGCCTGCGGCGCTCGCGCTCGCTTTCCTGTTATCGAAGCCGGGTGTGATCGCGATTCCGAAATCGTCGCACGCCGGGCGCGTGCGCGAATTCGCGACGGCGCGCGACGTGAAGCTCGATGCGGAGGATTTCGTATTTCTCGATCGCGAATTTCCTGCGCCGAAACGTAAGACTGCATTGGATACTGTTTAGGAAGGCTTGGCCTGAGAGCCGCATGGATGCTGCCTCTCAGGCAATGCCATGCCACGAGGCAATTAGGGCGCGGCTCCTGGCATAGCCATATGAGATAATTTCAATCTCGTTCACTCGATCACAGCCGTTTTCCCATGGCGGAAAAATCTCCATCGCAAGGTATTGCGTTAGTCACCGGCGCCGCGAAGCGCATTGGTTGCGCGATCGCGCACGGGCTCGCGCGGGCGGGCTGGGACGTGGCGATTCATTACCATCATTCCCAGGCAGACGCCGAAACGCTGCAAGGTGAAATCGCCGCCCTCGGCCGGCGCGCGACCACGTTGCGCGCCGACCTCTCCAATCCAGCGGAAGTTGAATCCTTGATGCAGCGCTGCACGGATCAACTCGGCGCGCCGAGTTGCTTGGTGAATAACGCGTCGATGTTTAGCTTCGACGAAATTTCCACTGTGACCACCGCCCATTGGGACGCGATGCACGCGACTAATCTACGCGCGCCGATTATGTTGTCGCGGGATTTTGCTAAGCATCTTCGGGCGGGCGCCGAGGGCAACATCATCAATCTGCTCGATCAAAAAATTGCGAATCTCAACCCCGATTTTTTTTCCTATACGATTGCTAAAGCGGGATTAAACGCGGCGACGCATACGCTGGCCATGGCATTCGCACCCCGCATCCGCGTCAATGCCGTCGCGCCGGGCTTGACCTTGGTCAGCGGCGATCAAACGCCGGAAAATTTTGCCGAAGCGCATCGCATGACGCCGCTCGGGCGGGCAGGTAAACTGGATGATATTGTCGCGGCGGTATTGTTCTTGTTGAATACACAATCGGTGACCGGCCAAACGATTTTCATCGACGGCGGTCAGCGTTTGATGCCGCTGGATCGCGATGTGATGTATAAGGTTTCTGACTGAACGCATGTGGATAAAATATGGCTTGCCCCTTACCCCTACCCCTCTCCCCGTAACGGGGCGAGGGGACATACTCCCGCTCCCGCCTCGCGGGAGCGGGTTGGGGTGAGGGTGGGCCGCCGCTATAAAAACAAAACTCATAATTTCTAGAGAATCTCGACAAAGCGCCATGAACTACCAAGACATAGAAAAATTGTCGTCGTCATTCGTATCGACGAAAAACAAGCCCGAGCCGGTGCGGCGAATTTTTTTGAAGAATTACCGCGCACAAATGTCACTCGGCATTCACCCGCACGAGAAGGCGAAAAAGCAACTCGTCATTATTAATGTCGATTTGTATTTCGACGCAGCGATTCCGTCGCAAGGCGATCAAATCGAAAGCGTCGTGGATTACGATTTCGTGCGCACGGAAATTCAGCGCATCAGCCAAGAGCGGCACTTCAATTTGCAAGAAACCCTGTGCGAAGAAATTCTCGCGATTTGTTTGGCGAAGCCGGGGGTGGTTGCCGCGCGAATTTCCACCGAGAAGCCGGAAGCCTACGCCGATTGCGACGCGGTTGGCTATGAGTTATTTTGGCGCCAGGATTTGCCGCGGCCATGAGCGTGGCGCTTGGCAGCCGCGAAGCGAATAGGCTGCGCATTACGCCTGTCACTCGCGATTTACCGGAGGCCGACGCCGCTTCGTTACAGCACTCGGCGCGCGTGTCCGCGCGCATCAAAGAAGTCATTCGCGACGCCGGCGGTTGGATTCCGTTTTCCAAGTATATGGAGTTGGCGATGTTCGCGCCCGGCCTGGGTTACTACAGCGCCGGTGCGGCAAAAATCGGCGCGGCGGGGGATTTTACGACCGCGCCGGAAATGAGCGCATTGTTCGGCGCGACGTTGGCAAAACAGGTCGCGCACGTGTTGAGCGCGACCGGCGGTGACATTCTAGAAATCGGCGCGGGAAGCGGAAAACTTGCTCGCGATCTAATTCGCGCGCTCGAAAATCTAGGCTGCGAGCCGCGCCGGTATTTGATCTTGGAGCCTAGTGCGGACCTGCGCGAACGCCAGCGTTGGTTTCTTCAACAAGAACTTCCCGAGTGGAATGGCCGCATTGAATGGATCGATCGACTACCGGAAAGTTTTACCGGCGTGATGATCGCCAACGAAGTGCTCGACGCCATGACGATCGATTTAATGTCATGGCAAACCGACGGGATTTTTGAACGCGGCGCCGCAATTTCCTGCGATGATTTTGTTTGGGATGATCGAAAACTTGAATCCGGCGCGTTGCTCGATCACGCGCGATCCATTCCTGTTGCATCGGGTTACGTCAGCGAAATTCACCGCGCGGGTGCAGCGTTTATTCGCAGCTTGGGCGATGCGCTAAAGCATGGCGCAGCGTTGTTGATCGACTACGGATTTCTCGATCACGAGTATTACCACGCGGACCGTCGCACCGGCACGCTGATGTGCCACTATCGTCATCGCGCGCATACGGATCCGTTTTTCATGCCCGGCGCGCAGGATATTACCGCCCACGTGAATTTCAGCGCGATGATGGATGCCGCGCGCAGTGTCGGTCTTGAAGTTGAAGGCTTCGCGACGCAAGCGAAGTTTCTAATCGCCTGCGGCATCACCGATCAGTTGGGTGAGATCGATCCGATGAACGCTGCGCAATATCTGCCGCTTGCGAATCAGGTGCAGCGCTTGCTCAGCCCAGCGGAAATGGGCGAGTTGTTTAAAGTGCTGGCGATCGGTCGTGGCATCGATTTTCCATTGCTAGGATTTGCGCGACGATGACACGCAATGCCGGATCGTTCGATTACATCATTGTCGGCGCAGGTTCGGCCGGTTGCGTGCTGGCGAATCGCCTCACGCGCGATCCCGATGTGAATGTGCTTCTACTCGAAGCAGGCGGCGATGACAATTGGATTTGGATTCACATTCCCGTCGGCTACCTTTATTGCATCGGCAATCCGCGCACCGATTGGATGTATCGCACCGAGCCGGATGAGGGACTCAACGGCCGCTCGATTCACTACGCCCGCGGTAAAGTATTGGGTGGCTGTTCGTCGATTAACGCGATGGTGTACATGCGCGGCCAAGCACGCGACTATGACGAATGGGCGGCGCTGACTGGTGACGATTCGTGGTCGTGGGATAACGTCTTGCCGATTTTTAAGCGCAGCGAAGACAACTGGCGCGGCGGTAACGAGTTACACGGTGCGGGCGGCGAATGGCGTGTCGAGCAGCAGCGCTTGTCGTGGGAAATCCTCGATGCCTTTGCCGCGGCGGCGAACGAAATCGGCATTCCTAAAACCGACGACTTCAATCGCGGCACGAACGAGGGCACCGGCAAGTTCGAAGTCAATCAGCGGCGCGGTGTGCGTTGGAATACGACTAAAGCATTTCTGCGGCCGGTGATGCAGCGGCCCAATCTAAAAATCATGACCGGTGCGCTGGTAAAAAAATTGCGGCTCGATGGCAAACGTGTGACAGGCATCGAATTTGATCTTGGCCGTGAAGCGTGTTTCGCCGAAGCGAAAATAGAAACCTTACTTTGCGCCGGCGCCATCGGCAGCCCGCAAATATTGCAATTGTCCGGTATCGGCGCCGGCCTGCATTTGCAATCGCTGGGTATTCCGGTTAACCATATTCTGCCCGGCGTTGGTGAAAACCTGCAAGATCATTTGCAATTGCGCATGGCGTTCAAAGTGCAGAACGTCGTGACCATGAATCAGATTGCCAACAGTTGGCTGGGCAAAGCGCGCATCGGCTTGGAATATTTATTTTTCAAAACCGGCCCGCTGACGATGGCGCCAAGCCAGCTCGGTGTATTCACGCGCTCCGGCGCCGACTACGCCACGCCGAATTTGGAATACCACGTGCAACCATTGTCGCTGGATAAATTCGGCGATCCGTTGCATCCGTTTCCGGCATTCACCGCGTCCGTCTGCAATCTGCGGCCGACCAGCCGCGGCCACGTGCGCGTTCAATCGAGCGATCCGCGCCAAGCCCCGCAAATCAAACTCAACTATCTTTCCACCGATATTGATCGGCAAATTGCCGCCGACTCGCTCAAGCTCACGCGCCGCATCGTCGCCGCCAACGCGCTGAAGAAATACG
>JANOGO010000338.1:0-5729 GCA_031406045.1 Pseudomonadota bacterium | reverse complement strand
GAAAAGGGACTGTCCCCTCGCCCCGCTGTGCGGGGAGAGGGGTGGGGCGGGGTGGCCTACGGCCATGAGGGGGCAGCCGCCATTTGTGCGCGCACCGGTCAATTTCGGTTCATGGAAAGAAGCGCAGCGACGAAGCATTCTCGCATTTTTGCGGCCGTGAAAAGTGCGATTGCTTCGTCGCAAGAACGCTCCTCGCAATGGCCAACAAAATATCAATTGTCTTGAAAGCCAATATCCATACGGCTTTCCAGGCATGCATCGCCGCCAGACACATTAAGCGGAGCGCCGACAGTCATTTAACGATCCTCTAAGGAATGCGTGTGAGATGCGGCGCGTGCGGATCAAATGGCTGGCGTCTGACGTCCTGCGATTTTTTTGCGATTGAGGTTCAGCGTCGGCAGCGACCTGATTTCACCGCCAACTTTCTTCTCCGCACTTCGAATTTCGTACAATGCTTGAAGATTTAGCCAAAACTGCGGACTGTTCCCGAAAAAGTGCCCTAGCCGTAGCGCCGTGTCGCCGGTAATCGCGCGCTGGCCATTTAGGATAGCGGTAATGCGGTTAGTTGGTACACCAAGCTGTCGCCCCAGTTCGGCCGCCGACATTGCCAGCGCTTCAAGTTGCTCGGCGAGATGCTCGCCGGGATGAATTGCACTACGTTCCATATTTTGTCCTTCAGTGATAATCCACAATCTCAACATAGGCGGGACCCGGCGATCGGTCCGGCCATTCAAAGCAAACTCGCCATTGGTCGTTAATGCGGATGCTGTATTGACCTTTTCGATCGCCCTTGAGTGATTCCAGTCTATTGCCCGGAAGATCCAAATCTCTAAGCGCGACCGCTGAATCCAATTGATCGAGCTTAAGCTCGGCCTTCCGAAAAATTCCATCGAACGCTTTGACTCGCTTGCCATCGGCGAACTCACGCGTCCGCTTGTCGCGGTAGCTGATGATCATGGACAAATGATGTCATAAATTACGCAGTACGTCAAACGTAATGGCAGCCCTAACGTCGAAACAAAACGCCGACGCCATCGAAATTGAAACGCCGTAAGATTGTGTGTACAATTTTGCCATATGAGTCATACAATTTCCATCCGCGTCAGCGAAGAACTGGCTGCTTGGCTTGAAGATACTGCCGCGAAAACCGGCGTGTCGCAAGGCAAGATCGTGCGTGAGCAATTGGAAAAGGCGCGGATGACTGCCGCCAACCAAGGATTCATGCGCCTAGCGGGAAGCGTGAAAGGTCCGAAAGGTCTTTCCGCCCGCAAAGGTTTTTCGCGCACTTGAAAGGCATTGCCGACACCGGTTTTCTGGTGGCGTTTGTGAATCGCGGTGATGCCCATCATGATTGGGCGGTGCATTTGGCGGTGCAAATCACGGAGCCTTTGCTTACCTGTGAGGCGGTGCTCGCCGAAACTGCTTTTCATCTTCAAGACTCCGCTCTTGTTTTAGCGATGTTACAGGACGGCCTCGTCTGCCTGGCCTTTGACTGCAACGATCATTTACCGCAACTCATTGCGCTGGCGACACGCTACCGCGACCGGCAGCCGGACCTCGCCGATCTTTGCTTGATCCGTATGAGCGAGCTTTTCCCGAAGCACAGCGTCATCACGGTAGACCGCGCGGATTTTCGGGTTTATCGTCGCAATAAACGTGACGCGATTCCGCTTATTACGCCGCCGGACAAGTAGACACCATTAGGACGCCGACTCTAATCTCTCGGAGTTGTCATTCCCGCTTTCGCGGGAACGACGGGCTGGCCTCTGGCCACAAATAGGGAATAGCGCTACCGGTCTCAAGAGATAGGCAGGAAGCCGCTGCCGGCTGTTTCATCGATAAGCGTGACGCGATTCCGCCTATTACGCCGCCAGACAAGTAGACACCATTAGGACATCGACCCCTATGTACCCAATTTGTCATTCCCGCGAAAGCGGGAATCCATTTGGCCGTTCAAAATCAACATGGATTCCCGCTTTCGCGGGAATGACAACTTATTGAGTCTCGTTATCGGCGTCCAGAAATAAGTGGGACGCCGCTTCCGGCCGTTTCATCGAGTGGCGGCATTCAGCCGAACTGACCCAATAATTTTTTCGCCTGCTTCAAATCGTAAGTATCGAACCCTTCGGTAAACCAATCGTAGACCGGCTTGAGCAATTCAATCGCTTGGTGCCGATCGCCGCGCTCGGCGAGCATTTCGGCTAACGTCGTTGCAGTTCGCAGTTCCCAGGATTTGGCTTGTTGTTTGCGCGCGAAATCGATGGAGGCGCGTAGGTTGAATTCCGCATCGATGTAATCGCCTTGTTGCTGCAAAATCCAGCCTTTGATGCGTAGGATTTCGGCGTAGTGGCAACGCTCGTTCCAGCCGGGGCGTTCGATTTGTTCGATGGCTTGGGCGATGCTGGAGACTGCGTCGGGAAATCGGCCTATCGCCGCTAGCGCGTTTGCTCGAACCGCAAATAGATAGGGACGAACCACAGGCATGTGCATTGGCGATGCGAGGTATCTATCGATTATCTCAATACCTTCGGAATTTTGGTTGTTATCGAACAAGCGCATCGCGTTTGTAAATTGAACTTGTACCTCTCGAAGAAAGACCAATCCACTTTCCTGCGCAACTGCTTCACCTTCTGCTATACGCTGAGCGAGCTTGTCGGGCTCTCGTCGGTAGTGAAACGCCCACGACCCAAATCCCAAGGCAAATCCTAAATTGAACGGATGCCCAACTTGCCGCGCGATCTCATCTTTCTCATCGCTAATTTTCGCAGCTTTGTCGGGGTAGCCCAACATCCAGGTCCAGTGTGCGGCAAAAATTCCTATCGAGGTTGGAATGTCATGATGAATAAGATTCACAATCCATCCATGCTGATCGTCTCGATACAGAGCTCGCACCGATAACTCATGTTCGCACGCCGTCCGTAAATTTCCGAGGAAGAACTGAGACATCATAGAGCCGGCCTCACCGGCGAGTTGAAGTAAAACATCGCCGGTCACGTCTGCTTCATCGAGCGTTTCTGTTGCTAGTTTTAGGGCATCGGCGACGCGACCATCTGTTTGTAAATGCACATGTAATATCACTCGGGAAAAGAATACCGCCATCGATTGTTTCAACGATCTGGCAAGCACGAGCGCTGGTTCCAAATTTTTTGGAACATTTGTGTTGGTCCATCCTCGTGCCATCATCCACGCCGCAGCAAGTGTCGTGCGAAGTTCCAACTCACAAGCGTCGCGTTCGATGCCTTGCGGCAACGTAGCATTCAACGCCAGCCCAATATCCAAATGCGAAATCGCTTCCGTCAGTGCCACGCGTTGCAACGCCGCCTTACCCGCCTTCAACCAAAGCGGAATAGCCTCTTGCTTCTTGTCAGCCTTGGTAAAGTGCTGAGCCACCAATTCAGGCTCAAGCTCCGCTTGATTCGGAAAGTGCTGTTGTAGCGTCTCGGCGATTTTTGCATGCAGTTCTTTACGCTTGCCGGTGAGCAACGATTCATACGCGGTATCCTGCACCAACGCATGCTTGAACTGGTAAGTCGCATTCGGCGCCGTTCCTCGCCTGAAGATCAATTCCGAGGCCACCAGTTTGTCCATGCCTTCAGTCAGCTTCGGTTCCTTGATCGGCGAGACGGCTTCGAGCAGTTCGTGACTGAACTCTCTTCCAATCACCGCGCCGATCTGCGCCAGTTCCTTCACCGGAAACAGTCTATCCAGACGCGCCATCAGCGAATCGCGTAACGTTGCCGGGATGCTCATCTGATCGACCTTGCCGGAATACTCATAACGATCGCCGCTGTTCTTGACGATGTCGGATTCCAATACGGCTTTGGTGAGTTCCTCTAAGAACAAGGGCACGCCGTCGGTCTTGTCGACGATCTGGTTGATTAGATCGGCTGGTAAGGGTTTGTTGTTGGTGACTTTGAGAATCAGCGTGGCGCTTTGCGCGCGGCTCAATCTTGTGAGCGCGACGTTCGCGACGTGATCTTGTGTCCAGTGGGATTGAAACTCCGGGCGATGCGTGATCAGCAACAGCAGCGGCAGGGTTCGGGTACGTTCGATGAGCTGGTCAAGTATTTCGGTGGTGGTTGGATCGATCCAATGCACGTCTTCCATCAGCATCACGGTGGCGTGTTGTTTGGCGATCGCGGCGACGGTGTCGACTAACGCACGCAGGGTTTCGTCCTTCTGCCGTTGCGGGGTCATGTTGAGTTGACCATAGCGCTCGTCGCAAGCAATGGAAAGTGCGCGGGCGATGAAATTGCAATCTTGCTTAGGGCAATTCAGTTCGGTGACAAGCCGAGATTCGAGCTTGTCTAGCTTCGCCTCGGCGCTGTCTTCGCGCTCGAAGCCCATGGTTCGCTCGAGATGATCGATGATGGGATACAGGGCGGTGTTGTTGTAGTACGGGGAGCACTGATACGACAGGGCGACTTCAACGTCTTGGCCGAAGTGTTCGCGGAAGGCGCGCAGTAGGCGCGATTTGCCGATGCCGGGTTCGCCGTTGATCAGAACCACTTGGCCTTGGCCGCTGCGCGAGGTCTGCCAGTGGTCGATGAGTCGGCCGAGTTCTTGATCGCGGCCGACCAGCGCTGTGATGCCGGCGCGGGTAGCGGTTTCAAAGCGGGTTTGTAACCGGCTGGTGGCACTGATGCGCCACACCTGTGTTGGCGCAGCGATGCCTTTTAGTTCGTGAACGCCATGGTCTTCAAATTCAAAGCCGCCACCGGCCAGCGCGCGGGTGCGGGGGCTGACGATAACTTGATTGGGCAAGGCGACGGTTTGCAGGCGTTGGGCGAGATTCGGCGTTTCGCCGACGGCGGTTTTGTTCGGCGCTAACACATGCGAGGCAACGACCAGGCCGGAGGCGATGCCGATGCGCACTTGCAGCGCTGGATTCACGTCGAGCTTGGCGAGTGTTTCGATAATGCTCAGTCCGGCGCGGATGGCGCGCTCGGCGTCTTGTTCGTGGGCGATCGGGTAACCGAAATAGGCAACGACGCCGTCGCCTTGGATTTGTTGGACGTAGCCGTCGAAGCGCTGAATCGCAGCGATGGCGCTCTCGTGATAACGCGATAGCAGTGCTCGATAGATTTCGGGATCGAGGGTGTTGGAGAGCGCGGTCGAGCCGACCAGATCGCAATACAGCACGGTCACTTGGCGACGTTCGCCTTCGGCGGTGAGGGTTTCGACGGCGGGTGATGTGTCCGATGCACCGATGCGTTGCGCGGCTTGTAGGATTAGTTTGCGGTGGCCAAGCGAGACGCCCAATCCGGCTAGGTCGTTTTCGGTCAGCGTCGGCAACACTGCTAACGAAATGTCGTTCGCCGCAAATACGCTGGCGTATTGGCTCAAGCCAAGATCGCCGAGCCACGCTTCGATCGTGTTAGTCATCTGCCCCCCTTGAGGATCGCGCACGCATTATTGAAAACAACGAAACGTCGCTAAATATTTTGTTCGCCTTCATGTTACCGAACTGACAGATATTCGCAACTCAGCCTAACTTATCGGCTAACGTTCGCGTCATTGCGAGCTGCCTGTATCGGCGCTGCCGAGACTGCCCACGGACCATGAACCGCATTGAGCTTGAACCTAAGCCCACCCTAACCCCCGCCCCTCTCCCGCCGAGCGGGAGAGGGAGTATCGTCCCCTCGCCCTTCTGGGGAGAGGGGTAGGGGTGAGCGCCCAACGCCGACCGGTGCAGACGATCACCGCGGACAACGGGACGGAGGTTCATG
>JANOGO010000324.1:0-2144 GCA_031406045.1 Pseudomonadota bacterium | reverse complement strand
ATCACCGACACCGGCTTGGCGGGCGATGCGCTCGACAATGTATTTTATGTCGCGGGCGTGGCGCGCAGCCGCAAGCTGAATCAATTCTTCCAGGCCGCATCGGTGCGGTTCTTTTTGCCGAGCAGGTAGGTGGGATAGCCGGAATCGCACAACATATCGACGTGCGCGCCGCCGTCGCCGAGCCCGATGAGAATATCGGGATTGGCGAGTATTTCTTTCATGCGATCGACACGATGATTGAACGTGGAAAGCGTAAATTCGATTTCCAGATCGTCTTGCAAAGTTAGGTCTAGAAACGTATCGACGCCGTCCTTGCCCTGTGCTGTTGCGATGTCGGCGATGGTTTGGCCTTCGAAGTGTTTTAGTTGCGCGGAACGAACTTCGTGCACCCGAACCCGCGACCAGTTACCGAAAGTTAACGGTTTTTTTAGGTCTTCGCGAAACTGATCGCGAAACGCACGATCACCATAAACCGCCGTTTGTGCCGCTTTCGATTGATCCGCAAACACTCGGCTCCACGATGGGAACGGCGCAAAGGAAAACGGATTGCGCATATTCACTTCGCGCGTGAGCGGCAAGGGCGAAGTCTGCGGACGTGCGCCGCGCTTAATCAGCGGCGCGGCTTTGCGCAAGGTGTCGCGCACCGCCTCCGGAATGTCGTCGCGATCGAACATGGCGATGAACGTAACGGGCCTGGCGCTTTCAGCCAACAATAGATCGAGCAGCTCGTATTGATCGTCCTCCAATACGGCGATCTGGCGCGTCAGCGCGATTTCGATGGCGCCTTTGTTTTTTTGCTTCAGCACGTTTGCGTACGCGGTATATTCCTCACGGCTCGCATTGCGGCACGCCAGCGGCCGGCCGCCGAAACCCATGTGTTGATTCAGCACCGTGCTGGAAAATCCGAACGCGCCGGCATCCATCGCCTCGCCGAGCAGGGCGCCGATGGCAGAAGTTTCCGCGGCCGTCGCGGCGCGCTCCATGGAAGCCTCGCCCATGACGTAGTGGCGAAACGGCGTGAGCGGCGCTAAAAATCCAAGATTGAGCGCCGGTCGACGGCGCGCCGCCGCGTTCATAAACTCGGGAAAACTTTCCCATTCCCAGGTGATGCCTCGCGCTAATACGTCGAACGGAATCGCTTCGACATTCACCAGATCGCGCATCGCGATTTCGCGATCGCCGGGCCGGCACGGCGCAATGCCCACGCCGCAATTACCCATCACCACACTGGTAACGCCGTGCCACGGCGACGGCGTGACGGCGGCGTCCCAGCAAATTTGCGCGTCGTAGTGCGTGTGCGGATCGATGAAACCCGGTGCGACAACACAGTCGGCGGCGTCGATAGTTTGCTTCGCGCTATCGCTAATTTTGCCGATCTCGACGATTCTTCCGGCGGTAATAGCGATGTCAGCGCGGCGGGCAGCAGCACCGGTTCCGTCGACCACGCTGCCGTTTTTGATTAACAAGTCGTAGGCCATCACGCCCTCAAAATTTATATCAAGAACGTAGGATACCGCAGACTGCTCGATCAAGATTTGTAGAATAGATACTTGGGGAAGCGCTCCCTGCTTACCTCGTGGCGATGGCATCGCTGGAAGGCAATACCAGAGCGGCTCTTGGCGATGCCCTGCACATATTTGTGCGGATGATTAAGCGGGCTTGGCAGAACTGGCGCGCTCAATCACCTTTAGTACCGCTGACGAATCCATCTCACCGTCGCCGCTGCCCATCAGCGCATTGAGGTGCTGCGCGAATAGCGCGGCGCCGGGTAAATTTAATCCGATCGAGGCAGCGGTTTCCATCACGATCTTCATGTCTTTTTGGTGTAGCTTGGTTTTGAAGCCCGGTTTGAAATCGTAGTCGATCATGCGCTTGCCGTGGATTTCCATGATCTTACTGCCGGCGAATCCGCCCATCAGCGCCTCGCGAACTTTGCTGGGATCCACGCCCATGCGCCGCGCTAAGGCCATCGCTTCACTGACGGCTTGGATGCTGACGCCGACGACGATTTGATTACAAGCTTTCGCCACTTGGCCCGCGCCGCTGTCGCCTACAAGAGTGATGGTTTTGCCCATGCATTCGAGAATGGGTCTGATTTTGTCGAACACCGCTTGCTTGCCGCCGCACATGATGGTGAGCGTGCC
>JANOGO010000310.1:0-1756 GCA_031406045.1 Pseudomonadota bacterium | reverse complement strand
CGCCTCCAATTGCAGCAGCGCTTTTTTTCGCGCCAATCCGCCGGCATAGCCGATCAAGCTGCCATCGGCACCGATAACCCGGTGACACGGGACAATAATCGAAATCGGATTTCGGCCATTGGCGGCGCCGACGGCGCGCACGGCTTTGGGATTGCCGATGCGCCGCGCCACCTGCGCATAAGTCGACGTTTCGCCGAAGCGCAATTTCGTTAAAGCATTCCAAACCTGGCGTTGAAATTCCGTGCCATCGGGCGCGAGCGGAAGCTCGAATGTTTTTCTTTTTCCTGCAAAATAGTCATCGAGTTGTGTGCTTGCAGCTTTGACGACGGCGCTTGTTTCGTCATAAGTCCAATCGGTCGCGATGCCGGGATAATATTTTTCGCCGACAAAATGTAAACTCGTTAACGCCGAACTTGTCGCGCTCAGCAGTATTTTCCCGAGAGGACTTTCGTAGTATGCGTAGAACTGTTTCATGTTCACTCCAACGATCGCCAAAGATGCATTACCGCGTAGGCGCGCCATGGCCGCCACGCTTCGGCGCGCGCTAAAATTTTGCTTAGATTTTTTTCGTTAAGCGCTTTCATCACACCGAAATCGGTGTGCAGAAATGCGTCGGGCCAAGCGAGAGCGCGCATCGCAATGTATTGTGCGGTCCAGTCGCCGATGCCGGGAATAGCACGCAGTTGCGCGATCGTCGCCTCGACATCCGCAGCGGGGCTAAGGGTTAGCGCGCCACTCGCTATGCCATTCGCTAAGGCCAAAATGGTACGCGCACGGGTAGCAATAATGCCCAAACTTGCGATATCGTCGACTGTACGAGTCGCAACCTGATCAGCGGTTGGAAACACGCGAGTGATTTCCGGAAACGGCGTGTCGATTTCATCACCGAATGCCGCGGCGAACCGCCCGGCCAACGTCGTCGCCGCGCGTACCGTGATCTGCTGTCCGAGCACGGCGCGCACGGCTAATTCAAAGCCGTCGAACGCGCCGGGTAATCGAATACCGGCGTTGTCTTTTGCTAAATCCCCAAGGGTCGCGCCGATTTCTTGCGGCTGACACGCTAGGTCAAACAACTGTTTTATACGGCTCATCACCTGCGGCAACACCCGCGCCAACGAAACGGCAATGCGAACCTTTAACACCGACTTAGTCTTGTGTTCGGTCACGGCAATCCAGCCGCGATGAACCACGCCTTGCACGTCCATTCGAACGCTGCGACGATAAATTTTCCCGTCGATCGTCTCAACGCCGGCAATGCCGCGATTGCCGAGAAACGACAGCAAATGCGGCCAATCGAGCGGCGGCCGGTAGGCAAGCTCGAAGATAAATTCGTCGCTGACAATCGCTGCGCTTGCGCTCTTGCGCATCGTCGTCGGCGCAAGCCGATAGCGATCTTTAAATAACGCATTGAAGCGGCGCAGACTTTGAAATCCACTGGCAAACGCGACATCGGTCACCGACATCTTCGTATCCGTCAGCAAACGCTTGGCGAGTAACAATCGTTGCGTTTGCGCGAAGTCGATCGGCGCGACGCCGAACGCGTCAAAAAATAATCGCCGCAGATGTCGATCCGTTACGCCAAGGCGCGCTGCAAGTTCTTCAAGGCTTGCGTCGTTTGCAACGCCATCCTCGATCATGCTCGCCGCCGATTGCGCCAAGCGCGCACCGCTGTCGATGCTGGCGTTGCCCGGCGCTAGTTCCGGACGGCAACGCAGACACGGGCGAAAGCCTTCGCTCTCGGCCGCCGCTGCGCTCG
>JANOGO010000319.1:0-11031 GCA_031406045.1 Pseudomonadota bacterium | reverse complement strand
CTCAACTTCTGCTTCAGCCAACGCCGAGCCGCAATCGAAACACCAGTTCACCGGCTTCAGTCCGCGATAGACGTAGCCTTTTTCAATGATCTTGCCGAGCACGCGAATTTCATCGGCTTCATTTTTGAACGCCATCGTCGTGTAAGGATTTTCCCAATCGCCCAGCACGCCCAAGCGGATGAAATCTTTTTTCTGCCGCTCGATTTGTTCCGTCGCATAGGCGCGCGCCAGGCGTTGCGTTTCTTCGACCGGAATATTCTTGCCGTGCTTCTTCTCGATCTGAATTTCGATCGGCATGCCGTGGCAATCCCAGCCCGGCACATAGGGCGCGTCAAATCCGGCTAGGGTTTTACTTTTGACGATGATGTCTTTGAGAATCTTATTGATCGCATGGCCGAGATGCAGGTCGCCATTCGCGTAGGGCGGGCCGTCGTGCAAAATAAATTTCGGTCGGCCTTTGCACGCCTCGCGAATGCGTTGATAGAGCTTGTTCGTTTGCCAGCCGGCAACCCAGCCGGGCTCGCGTTTGGCGAGATCGCCCTTCATCGGAAACGATGTGTCGGGCAGGTTCAGCGTTTTTTTATAGTCGGTCATAAATGGCTATGGTGATAATCTCGTGCTTGCGCTACATCGATGGTGATTTGTTTGCGCAGCGATTCTAAGTCGGGATATTTTTCTTCATCGCGCAATTTGTGCAAAAACTCGACGCTGACGCGGCGTCCATAAATGTCGTCATTAAAATCCAGCACGTGAATTTCAAGCACCAGCGCAGCGCCCTCCAGCACGGTGGGGCGAACGCCAAGGCTCGCGACCGCAGGCAAAGGCGCCGAATGAATTCCGTGCAATTTTACCGCATAGATTCCATTCAGCGGTGCGCGCTTGCGTTTCAGCGCGATGTTCGCGGTCGGAAAGCCAAGCTCGCGGCCGAGCTTTTTGCCATGGGCGACACGGCCGCTGATGCAATATGGCCGGCCGAGTAAGCGCGCCGCGCGCTGAAAATCAGCGTTCGCCAATGCTTCGCGCACGCCGGTACTGGATACGCGCTCGCCCGCCACTTCAACGCTATGTATCGATTCCAGAGTAAAGCCAACGCGATCGGCCGCTTTTTGCAACAGCGCAATGTCACCGCCACGCTGGGCGCCGAAACGAAAATCATCACCAACCAGCAACCAGCGAATGTTCAGATGCGTCACGAGCAGCTCGTCGATAAATCGCTGCGGTGTAATCGCCGCGAACGCGCGATTAAAACGCGCAACATGAACTTGATCGATCCCATGATCGCGCAGCAACTCCATTTTTTCGCGAATCGAGGTTAAGCGTGCCGGTGCCGATACGGGCGTGAATAGCTCGCGCGGATGCGGCTCGAAGGTGAGCACGGCCGCTTGTACGCCGTGCAGCCGCGCCGCCTCGCGCAAGCGCTGGAGCATGGCTTGGTGGCCGAGATGGACGCCGTCGAAATTGCCGATAGTGAGCGCGACAGGGAATTTGACGCCCGCGCGGGTGCCGCGAAAGACCTGCATGAAATCAAGCTAAAGGCTGTATCCTAGCTTATTTCGGCGCGATGGGTCTAGCTGTGTAGCGCAGAAAAAATAGAGCGATGCCTGGAGCGGCAGTGTTAGAGCGGCTCTTCAGGCATGCCGTGCCACGAGCCAATATCAGAGCGTCTGAGCGGCAGGTCCGAAAACTCGTAAACTAAGAAACTATTTTAGTAAGCAATCGTTTTGGCTTAGTACCGGACGGTAACGATTTGATTAACGAGGAACTCGATTCCGCTACCGTCGCAACACGTTCAACGCGCAGCAATTTAACCGCCTCGAATAGATGATGCGATTGCTCTTCGAGCGATTGCGCAGCCGCGCTGGCCTGCTCAATGAACGCAGCGTTTTGCTGCGTTACGCTTTCCAGTTGTCCCATCGCTTGATTGATTTGTTCCAGGCCGGTGCTTTGTTCACGCGAGCCGTCGGCAATCTGTCCCATCAGTTCGGTCACGGTTTGGATGCTTCGCTGCGAGACCTGGCTGGATCGGGCGACGTCTTGCGCAAGCTTGGTGCCGGCGTCCATCGTGATGTTCGATTGCGCGATGATGCCCCGAATATCTTTCGCCGATTGGCTGCTGCGCTGCGCCAGGCTGCGCACTTCGCTGGCGACCACGGCAAAGCCGCGGCCTTGCTCACCGGCGCGCGCCGCTTCGACCGCGGCGTTGAGCGCGAGAATATTGGTCTGGAATGCCAGGGTATCAATGACGCCGACCATCTCGCCGATTTGTTTCGAGCTGCCGTGCATCGAATCAATCGTTTCGCTTAGGCGCGCCATCACGTGGGCATTTTCCGCAGCGGCGTGGGCGGCGTCAGTCGCAAGCTTGCGGCCTTGAGCAGCGATGGCGGCATTTTCCCGCGCCGCAGCGCTGACGGATTCAACGCTCGCCGCCGTTTCTTCCAACGTCGAGGCTTGTTCCTCGGTACGCTGAGAAATTTCCAGATTGCCCATGGTGATTTGCCGCGCGCCTTCTTGAATTAAGTTGGAACGCTCATGCACGGTGCGCGCGATTTTCGCTAAGCTATCGCTCATGGTTTGCAGCGATATCAGCACCTTGCCGGTCTCGTCGGTGCGGCTAACATCGATTTTTTGCGTCAGATCGCCCGCCGCGACGCGGCTGGCAATCGCCGCGGCCTGAGCGAGCGGTTGGCCGATTTGGCGTGCCAGAAAATAGTACAGCAGCCCGGCCAATAGCAAGCCGCACAGCAGTGACGCAATCATCAACTTGCGCGACAAATCTTGCGCACCAAGCGCGAACTCGTCGACGTAGCTGCCGCCAAGGATTAACCATTGCCAATTCGCGTAGGTCGAAAACGCCGCGATTTTCTCGCGCGCAGCGGATTCGCCCTTGTTGATCCAACGATAATTCACCACGCCGGATTTTGCGTCCAGGCTGTTTTTCACGATCTCGTTGCCATCCGCATCGGTTACTTGCAGCGCGTTTTTTCCGGCCAGCGTCGGATGGATCAACATAGTGCCGTATTGCGGGCCGGGCGTGGCGTCCACCACCACAAAGTATCCGGTTTGGCCGATCTTGAACTCTTTAATTTTTTGCGTCAGCGCCGCCATCTCCGCATCAAAATCGGTTCCGATGAAAAAGGCGCCAATCACTTCTTTTTCCGGATTTAGAATCGGCTCATAGGCCGCCATGTAATGCTTGCCGAACAAATTCACCGGCCCAACGAAACGCTCGCCGCGCATCAGCGCCGCATAGGCAGGGCTTTTTTGGTCGAGCGGGGTACCCAGGACGCGTTCATTTTTTTCATCGACCACCGACGTGCTGACGCGAAAGAAATCGTTGTCGCGTTTGACGAACACAGTGGCGACACCGCCGGTCAACGCTTGAAATTTATCCACCTGGAAGGTTTCATTGTTGATGCTATCGCTGTCGGCGTAGATCATGCGCAAGGTTTCCGGCCCGACCCGGTTGGTGGTCTCGGCCAACGTGAACGTTTCGGGAAACAATTTACGAAACACACTGAGTAGCGTTAATGCCGGACTCTTTTGGCCTTGATCGTAGGCATCGATCATGTCGATCACCAGTTGATTTCGTTGTTTCAGGCCTTCTATTTCGACCGCCATCAACGAGCGAGTCGACGCGGTGACGGTAAAAATTGTGAGCCCAGTTAGCACGACTAAAATCGATGCCAGCGCAAGCAGCGCGAGTTTCGACGCAATCGAAAGATTTCGAAGTTTTTGCAGCATGTCGTCGTCCTTGAGATTTCTTGCTTGGCCTGAGTCCAATTACTTGATTGGCGAAGCAATAAAATTTATTTAGTTATTATATAACAATTATTTATTGGTTATATCTATTCTTTTTTCGAGATTTATGCGGCGCGCCGGGAGAACTGTCGCGGACGAAAGCCGAGTAAGCCAAGCGTCGTGAAATAGACACCCGCGCCCAATGCGACGATCAAGGCAAGACGGCCGACTTTGCTTTGCGCCGGCATCGTCAGCCACGCAGCATCGGCGCCCGCGCTCCACCACAACACCAAGCCCATCACCGCGAGCGCCACGGCGAGCTTGCCGAAAAAGATCAGCCAGCCGGCTTGCGGCCGATACATATCGAATTGCCGCAGCTTGTAGAACAAAAATCCGGCATTAAAACAGGCGCCCAGGCCGGTCGCGAGCGCGAGGCCGGCGTGTTGCAACGGCGCGATGAAAATCAAATTTAGGCACTGCGTCACCGCCAACGTGATGATGCCGATCTTGACCGGCGTCTTGATGTTTTGCTGAGCATAAAAACCCGGCGCCAGAATTTTCACCAGAATTAACCCGGTGAGTCCAACGCTGTAGGCGACAACGGCGCTACGGGTCATCCACACGTCGTGCGTGCTAAATTGACCGTAGTGAAATAACGTCGTGATCAGCGGCACGGCGAGAATTGCCAGTGCTAGCGCCGCGGGAAGGGCCAACAAAAATGTCAGCCGCAAACCCCAATCCAACAACTTGGAATAATCGTCGAAATTTTTGCTTTGATAATGTTTCGCCAAACTTGGCAGCAAAATCGTGCCGAGGCCCACGCCCATTAATCCAGTCGGAAATTCCATTAAGCGATCGGCGTAAAACAGCCACGACACGCTGCCCGTCACCAAAAATGACGCGAAGATGGTGCTGATCAACAAACTGATTTGGCCGATCGATACGCCGAATACCGCCGGGCCCATCAACTTCAAAATTCGCCAGACGCCAGGGTCCTTCAGATTTAAACGCCAGCGCGGTAACAGCTTTAGTTTTAACAGGAACGGTATTTGAAATCCGAGCTGCAACAAACCGCCGACAAAAACCGCCCACGCCAACGCATGCACCGGCGCATTGAGGTACGGGGCGACGACGATGACAAAGAAAATGAACGAAACATTCAGCAACACCGGTGTGAACGCCGGCACGGAAAACTTGCTGTGCGTGTTCAGAATCCCACCGGCGAACGCGACCAGCGAAATAAAAAAAATATACGGAAACGTGATGCGCAACAAATCCACGGTGACGTTAAACTTCGCCGGGTCGGCGGAAAATCCCGGCGCGCTGATGTAGATAATCAGCGGCGCGACAATGATGCCCAACACGGTCACAACAAATAGCACCACCGCCAACGTCGTTGCGACGTGGTCGACTAAGTTTTTAGTTTCGTCGAAGCCTTTTTGGTTTCTGTATTCCGATAACACCGGCACAAACGCTTGTGAAAACGCGCCCTCGGCGAATAGGCGCCGCAATAAATTCGGAATACGAAATGCAATAAAAAACGCGTCGGTTTCCATGCCGGCGCCGAATGCGCGCGCGATGACGGTGTCGCGGACGAATCCGAGCACGCGCGAAATCAGCGTCATGCCGCTGACTTGCGCCAGCGCTTTAAGTAAATTCATTACTGCTAAATGGCTGTAGATCAGCCATGGGCGCGGCTTTCCAGGCAGTGCTCGCGAGCGAATCGCGTTTGATTACGATTAGGCCTTTTCATCGAACACAACAAGGGTACGTGCTTCGATACTCTCGCGCGGGATGAATGTTTCCGGGCAGGCCGGATTCTGAAAACCGGTATGCGGCATGAAACGTGCGCGGCCATCGGCGCAAGAATCGTAGCATTTCAACAGCAATACTTCGTCAGGCCCCATGTCGGAAACGAAATACCAGCGATGATTCGGGTTGTGGCGAACCGAATAAATCTCGCCGCGGTGGCGCGGCGTCGTTAGATCGCCTTCGCCGAAGTGATGGATCTCGGTCGTGATCAAATCATCCGGCGCGACGCTGCCCGCGTCGCACAACGCCAACGGATTATCTTGCACCGGCCCAACGATCGGCCGCCATAAATTGACGAACGCCACGCGCCGACCGGCAAGATCCAAGCGCCCGGCGTTTTCGAGGATTTCCTGTTTGCGGCGCGGGCCGGATTCCTCGGTGTAGTCGTTGTGCACCTGATCGACCGGCACGCGCACGCCCGCTTCGCCTCGGGCCGCACGCACAGCGCTACGCACGTTGTGGTCGAAAACGATGACGTCCAACGCGCCAGTGAGCGCGCGAACCGCTGCGCTGACCTCGGGATAATAACGTTCACGTACGGTGGCATCGTCATAAAAATCGGTAAACGTCGATGCCCAGTGGTGCAACGCGAAGCCGTGTTCATCAAGCTTCAGCGCAGCGGCGACGCTGCGCGCATCGCGAATCGTAACGCTGTGTTTCGAGGCTTCCGGCCGCGTGGTTGCAATGCCGCTGCCGGGCGGAAACACGCGCACTTGCGCTGGCCCATCGCTAACCGCGATATAGGAAACCGTGGCGCTTACGGCCGGTAAATTATTGACCACTGAAGTTTGCATGGACATGAGTTTTTCGTACGCAAAAACTAGCCGATCTTCATCGGAAGAATCACCATTTGCTGGCCGCGTAAATGCAAAATTCGCTGCATGGTGAGTGAGGTTTGGTTGTGCAGCCAACGGGTCAGCCAGTTATCGTGCACGAAGATCAGTTTGCTGGCGAAAAATACCGCGTTGGGAAATTCCAACGTGACTTGATCGACCAGTTTGGTCAGCTCGTCGACACGATCGGTACCGTAACTCGAATAAGCTTTTGCCGCAATGTCGTGGTGATGACAAAAGTTGACGAAGTAATCGAGCGTTTTTTCCACGTCTGTTTGCAAGCGCGCGATTTCTCCTTCGGCAGAATAACTCGCCGTGTCCACCGCACCGACGCCGAGGAAAATAAAATTCTTAAAGTTGCCGGGAAACAATCGCTGCACCCAAAGCAAAGTGTGCATGCCGGCGCCGCGATTGCGGCTAACCATGAAAATCGCGGTAGGTAAATCGTGATCGAGCGCCGGTGGTGCCGTGACTTTTTCGTAGCTTTGTCCGGCAAAAATTTCCTCTACTTTTTTTAGTTGCTCGCGAGTTTCGTTATAGTGCTTGCGGATAAGCAAACACACGGCGACGACGGCTCCGGTGATCAACACCGTTTCCCATGCGCCGTGGGCAAATTTTTCGACTAACAGCACGACAAGAATGCTTGCCGTGACCGAAAGTCCAATCGCCGATAGCGCAAAACGGCGCTTCCAATGGGGCTGGCGGCGGCCGTGGCGCAGCCAATAAATACACAAACCCAATAGCGACAACGAAAAAGTCAGGAACACGTTGATGCTGTACAACACCGCAAGCAACTCGACGTTGCCGCGGCTCCAGAGCAATACCGCCAGTGCCGCGACGCCCATCAACAGCACGCCATTTTTTGTGACCAGGCGGCTCGACAACGAGCCGAATTGATTCGGCACCCACTGATCCATTGACATATTCGCCAGCACGGCAGGCCCGCCGAGGAAGCCGGTGTTTGCCGCGACAAATAACAATCCCGCAGTGAAAACCATCGCAATGGGCAGCATGAATGTCGTCCACGAAATACCACCGATAGTCCACGTATCCAGAATCGATTTGAATACCACGGCATTCAACGTCGAGCCTTCAACCGGCTTCGCGTCCCACAGCAGATACAGCAACAAAATTCCGCCGGCGGTGAAAGCGAGTGAAACGGCCATGTAAAACATTGTCCATTTGCCGGTTTGCACGCGCGGCTCGGCTAAGGTATTAACGTTGTTCGAAACCGCTTCCAATCCGGTATAGGTGCCGCCGCCTTGCGAGTAGGCAAGCAGCAGCGTCGACACGACGAAGAACCAGCCGGTTTCCGCTTTCAGTGTCAGCGTTTCATCCCAGGTTGCCGGCAATAACGCCGCTAAGCGATCGGAACGGACCGCCACGCCTTAGGCGATCAACACGATATGAATAATCACGAAACCGACAAAAATCGGCAGCAATACCTTGATCGCTTCTTTCAGTCCGCGCAGATTCAGCACGATCAGCATGACAATTAAAACGACGCCGACGATAAGTTTTAAATGCTGCGCACCCAGCGGCAATAAACTAAACAACTGATCGGTTGCACTGGCGATCGAAATGGAAATTGTCAACACGTAATCCACGATCAATGCGGCGCCGGACACCAGCCCGGCTTTCGGCCCGATCAATTGCGTCGCAACTTTGTAACCGCCGCCGCCGCTGGGAAACAGTTCGATGACTTGGTTGTAGGCAAGCGAGATGATGAATACGGTGACGGCGGTGGCGAGCGCTAAGTACAAGCCAAAGCGCGCGTGAGTGCCAAGCGCGAGATAACCTAATTCCGGACCGTAAGCCGCTGAAGATAACCCATCGGCACCCAATCCGACCCAAGCGAAAAACGCGATCAGTGCGATGTGCCCACGCGTGTTCGGATCCATCGGATCGCGCGGCGGCCCAAAGAAAAAATTACGAATACTGCGAAGAGTGTTTGTCGGCAAGTTCAGCGTTAGCGCGATTGTGTTATCGATATGCCTGAAGCGGCAGATTCCAGGCGGCTCTTAGGAGGCACTAGGCCACGGGGCAGTATCCATGCGCCTCTTGGCACGGTGACGAATCTAAACTTCTTCAACGCGCTGCGGATGGCTCGGACGAATGCCGAGTTGCTTAAGTTTGCGATACAAGTGCGTGCGTTCCAAACCAACCTTATCGGCGACGCGCGACATATTGCCGTTTTCTAATCGTATATGATGTTCGAAATAAATTTTCTCGAACACGTCGCGCGCGTCGCGCAGTGGTAAATCCAGCGGCAGCGCTTGCGCCAACATTTGTTCCGGCGTCTCGGTCGGAGAAAATTGCGGCGCGATCCGCGCGACATCCTCGGCGCTGATTTCCGGCGCGAGCGCGCTCACCGCCAACGTTTTTACGGCATTCGAAAGCGCCGGTAAATTGCCGGGCCATTCCAGATTACGCAGCGCATTCAACGCGCCGCTGGAAAAATGACACAGCGGCACATCTTTCGTTTCAACCAATTGCGCCAACATCATGCTGGCGATGTCGATGACGTCGTCTGCGTGATCGCGCAGCGCCGGAATGGGGACCGTTATCATGCTCAATTTCGCAGCGAGATCGGCGTCAAATTTTTCTTGCTGCACCAAGCCCGGCAGCGGCTTTGATGTAGCGCAAACGAGGCGGGTATTGTTCTTGTCGATTTTTCCGATGAGATGTTGCAAGCCGCGTTGCTCGCCGCGCGAGAGTTCGGCGATTTCCGACAGGAACAAAATGCCATCGCGCACATCGTTCAGAATCGCAAACGGATTTTCCGTCAGCCACGTCGTGTTGTCCGGCGCACCCCATGCGGCATTCGGTTTTTGCAAATAGCGCGCGCAAATTTCAACGCCGCAGCCTTTTTCGCCCACCATCAAAACCGGAAATTTGCGGCTGGCGATTTGCTCCAAGCGTTTTGTTAAATCCAGGATAATCTGCGATTTGCCGAGATTGGCGAGTTCCAAGCCGGTGCGCGCAAACCCTTGGCCGCGCAGCAGCGCCCGCCCGACGGCGGCGAGCAGCTTCGGCAACGCGATCGGCTTTTCCAGAAAATCGAACGCGCCGACGCGCGTGGCTTCGACCGCCGTATCGATAGTGCCGTGGCCGGACATCATCACCACCGGCATGGTCAGCAATCCTGCCGCTGACCATTCTTTCAGCAAGCTGATGCCGTCGGTATCGGGCATCCAGATATCCAGCAACACCATGTCGGGTCGCGCCTCGCGGCGTAGCGCGCGGGCGACGCTGGCGTTCTCCGCAAGCTTTACTTCGTAGCCTTCGTCGACCAGGATTTCGGACAACAATTCGCGAATGCCGACTTCGTCGTCAACGACCAGTATTTGGTTACCCATGTGCTAGCAATGATTGCTCGGGGCGCAAAGCCCCTGAATTCCCTGTAAACGGCGAAATAGTACACTGGAATGCGACTCTATAGCGAGGAAGCCCTGCAAATTAAATCGCGCTAGGCAGCTTTCGCGAGCGGTAATTGGATGCTGACATTGGCGCCGCGCGGCTCGACATTTGCGACTTGGATGCGGCCGTGATGCTCTTCGACAATGCGTTTGACGATCGCTAAGCCGAGCCCCGTGCCCTTGGGTTTGGTGGTCACGTAAGGCTCAAACACTCGCGACAACAATGCCTCGGAAAAGCCGCTGCCGTTATCGGAAATCGATAAGCGAATGCCGGCATCGTTTTGTTCCGTTTTGATTAACACGCTCGGGTTGCTCACCTCGGCCAAGGCATCCAACGCGTTTTGAATCAGGTTATGCAGCACTTGCCGCAACAACTTTACGTCGCCGTTAATCTTCGGCAAGTCTGCGTCGAGTTGCAACGAAATTCGCGCGCCCATGGTTTCATAAAGTACTAACACTTCACGAATCAGGCCGTTCAGATCGAGCACTTGCGGATTCATCCGCGAGGTGCGCGCGTACTCGGCGAAATCGTCCACCATGCTCTTCAGCGCGCCGACTTGATTGACGATGGTGTGGGTAGCACGATTCAGCAACGAAGCGTCAGGCGCATCCAGGTGCGGCGCAAGCTTGTGCTGCAGGTGTTCCGCGGCGAGTTGAATCGGCGTCAGCGGATTCTTGATCTCGTGCGCCAAGCGCCGCGCCACTTCGCCCCACGCGGCGTCGCGCTGCGCTTGCATCAAGTGCGTAATATCGTCGAACACGACGATGTAACCGCTATCGATATTGGCCGGTAATCGCGTGCCGCGAACCAGCAAGGTACGCTCGCCGGATTTGCCCAAAAACTCGATTTGCTTTTCCCAGGTCTTTCCGCCGGTGCTGCCGAATTCACCGACGATTTCTGCGACCAGGGATTTCAGTTCCGGCATGACATTACCCCAATCCTGCAGGTGGATGCCACGCAACTGGTTCAGCTTAATTTGCAGAATATCGATTGCGCTCGGATTCACCGTGCGCAACATAAAGCGCTCGTCGAAAGCCAGCACGCCGGCCGAGAGGCGGCTGAGGATATTTTCCAAATAGGATTTGGCGTTTTCCAACTGCTGTTGATTGCGCGTCACCTGTTCGGAGGTTTCGCTCAAGCGCCGCATCATGGTGTTGAACGATTGCGTCAGCACGCCTAGCTCATCGCGGCTTTTCACCGGATTCACCTTGCTGAAATCGCCCTTGCC
>JANOGO010000278.1:0-4811 GCA_031406045.1 Pseudomonadota bacterium | reverse complement strand
ATCGCCGGCATGTTGTTAACCCGCAAGCGCAATTTGCATTGAAATTCCACGGCGCAAAAAAAGCGGCGCCGCGGCGCCGCTTTTTTTGCGCCGTGGAATTTCAATGCAAATTGCGCTTGCGGGTTAACAACATGCCGGCGATACCCAGTCCCAGCAAGAACATCGGCGCCGGCTCGGGTGTTTCATTTGGGCCACCGCCGCCGGGACCGCTTTGCGCATCGTGCGAAAACGGCGCCTTATCGGTAATCTCAAGTTCACCGGTCGGTGTGGTCGTACACACGTTCTTCCGGTGTTTCTTCACGCAGATTGTTTCGGTGATTTCTTTTGTATTATAGAGATCGAAGTGGATCGAATAGTTTGGATCGAGTTCCGTTACATCGATATCTAGCTTGGTGAAATACATGCCGGTGCCCGGTTGCGGGCCCCAAGAAGGATTATCGGCTGTGTTAAATGCAGCAGTTTGATTCGCCAAGCTGAACGTGAATGAGCGCTCGGTGAAGTACGTTGGGAATGCGCCATGGGTTTGCAAATCGTCGCTGTCGCCGCCGGGCGCGGTTTCGATTGTGGCGTCGGCCGGCGGAATGCCGTAGTTCATACCGGACGTGACATCAATGACATCGCCGTTCACGGTGAATGAGCCTAAATCCATCGGCGTGTGCACCTGCGGTGACACGGACATGGAAATGGTGTAGACGTCGTTGATCGGATTGTTGCCGTCGGGTATCAAGTAAGCATACAAGCTAAACGACTGACTCGATGCAATGATCGTTTGGCTGAGCGGATCGTACGTCCCGCCTGCGATACCGAGTTGCAGTGACGGAATTGCGTTGGCGAAAGACGCCATGGTGTACAACGCAATGCCAAACGCAACCCTCTTTACGTTTAGTAATAGTTTCATTTTCCAGCCCTCAAAAGAACAACTAATTTCGTTATTGTCTAGTTATGAACATTTTTTCTCACCCGGCTTTGCAATCAAAACCCCGTCGAGTTTTAACAAGGTTTTGTGCAACTGGTGTTATTGACGGAATGGTAAGCAATCTTTGTGCCGATTCACTAACTAATTGATTTATATTATTTTGATCATTCAAAACGGTCGGTCAGTGTAAGATTTCTCGACAAATTCGGCGCGCGATACAAAAATCCTCGTGCTACAAACGGCATCCTCTGCAAGGCTTATACGACGCGGCTCTTCAAGAACGTATCGCTGAAAACAAGGCAGGATAAGCCTCTTGGCATAGTGTATTGTTTCGTTCTGTTCGCGATTTATGCGAAAGCACTAAAGCACAAAATTTGGATGCCGTGAGGGTCAAACAGGCTCTATGAATTGCAATAACCAATTGTCATTCCCGCGTAGGCGGGAATCCATTTGGCCTTCGCTCGAAGTGAGGCAGTATGGATTCCAGCCTACGCGGGAATGGGGGGCTGGCCTCGGGCCACACATTGGGGTTAAGGCGCGTGTGGTCTACGTAAGAGGGGCGAAGCACCAAACTAACCCTTTTCCGGCAACGGCAAAGCCGTCTGATATTTCACTTGCTTCAATGCAAAACTCGACTTAATGCTGGCGATTCCCGGGATTTTGGTCAGATGATCGAGCATAAAGCGCTCAAAAGCGGGTAAGTCCGGCATCACGACACGCAGCAGATAATCGGCATCGCCGGTCATTAAATAGCATTCCATCACTTCCGGCCGATCGCGAATCGAGCGTTCGAAGTTTTCCAGGGATTTCTCGATTTGTTTTTCCAAGGTGACTTGAATAAAAACACTGACGGTTAATCCCAATTTGTGCGGATCGAGCAGCGTCACATAACCGCGAATCAAGCCGGATTCCTCGAGCTTCTTTACGCGCTGCAAACACGGCGACGGCGATAAAAAAACTTCTTTCGCCAGATCAACATTCGAAACGCGGGCGTGGTCTTGCAGGTGGGATAGAATCTTCCAGTCAGTTGCATCTGGCGAAAAGCTTGGCATTTTATTTTGTATAAATACTTAAAAACCGCATTTTATTCTATTTTTATAACCATTATTGATCGATTGCGACATTTTAACGCGACGATAGTGTCGTAAAATTCAAGCATTCCCAAATTCAATCCCGAGCCACCTATGACCAACCTCTCTGACCTCGCCCTGTCCGCCTTTTGGCGCGTGTTGCCGCAAGATTCCGATCCGAGCGAAACGCGAGAATGGCTCGATGCGTTCGAAGCGATCATCAAAACCGAGGGTGCCGAGCGCGCGACGTTTATCCTGCGCAAGCTGATCGACCAGGCCCGCGCCAGCCGGGTGCCGTTGCCGCCGGTGATGAATACGCCGTACTGCAATACCATCTCCCTGGCGAATCAACCGCCTTATCCGGGAAACCTTGAAGTGGAATCCCGCCTCTCGGCGCTGGTGCGCTGGAACGCCCTCGCTATGGTGGTGCGCGCCAATAAGGCCCATCCGGAATTGGGCGGCCATATCGCGACCTATGCCTCGTCGGCGGATCTGTTCGAGGTCGGCTTCAATCACTTTTTCCGCGCGGGACAAAGCGGCGACTTGGTCTCTTTTCAGGCCCACTCGGCACCCGGGGTGTATGCACGCGCTTATTTAGAGGGCCGTTTGACGGAAGAAAACCTGGACAATTTTCGCCGCGAAACTGGCGGCAAAGGGCTGTCTTCTTATTGCCATCCCTATTTGATGCCGGATTTCTGGCAGTTTCCCACGGCTTCGATGGGTTTGGGCGCACTGGCTGCGATATATCAAGCACGCTTCATGCGTTACCTGGAAAATCGCAGCATCCTGAAAACCGCCGGCCGCAAGGTGTGGTGCTTCATCGGCGACGGCGAAATGGACGAACCGGAAGCGCTAGCCGGTTTGTCTCTCGCGGCGCGCGAAGGCTTGGATAATCTGGTGTTCGTGGTGAATTGCAATTTACAGCGCTTGGATGGACCGGTGCGCGGCAACGGTTCGGTCGTGCAGGAGTTAGAAGGCCTATTTTCGGGCGCCGGATGGAACGTGTTGAAGGTGATGTGGGGTTCGGATTGGGATCCGCTGTTCGCACGTGATACCGAAAACGTGATCCTCAAGCGTTTGCATGAAACCGTGGACGGCGAGTTTCAGAAATACGCCGCCACCGATGGCCGTTTCAACCGCGAAAACTTCTTCAACAAGTATCCCGAATTGCAAGCGCTCGCCGCCCACATGTCCGACGAAGATATCGATCGTTTGCGCCGCGGTGGCCACGATCCGGTCAAGATTTATGCCGCCTACCACGCGGCGGTTTCGCACGTTGGCCAACCGACGGTGGTGCTCGCTCAGACCAAAAAAGGTTACGGGATGGGTCAGTGGGGTCAGGGCAAAATGGTGTCGCATCAGCAGAAGAAACTCGACGACGAGGCATTGCTTGCATTCCGCGATCGCTTCTCGCTGCCCTTGTCCGACGACGATGTCACCAATCTGCGCTTCCATCTGCCGAGCAACGATGCGCCGGAGATTAAGTATTTGCACCAACGCCGCAAGGCCCTCAACGGCTACTTGCCATCGCGCACGTCTGAATCGCAAAAACTCACGTTGCCGGAGTTATCCGCGTTCGCAAAATATTTGAACGCGAGCGATCGCGAGCAGTCGACCACCATGGTGTTCGTGCAAATGCTGTCGCAATTGCTGCGCGACGCCAACATCGGCAAAAACATCGTGCCGATTGTCGCCGACGAAGCGCGCACTTTCGGCATGCAGTCGTTGTTCCGCCAAGTCGCCATTTATTCTTCCACCGGCCAACTGTACGAGCCGGAAGATAAAGACGAATTGCTCTATTACAAAGAAGCCAAAGACGGCCAGATTCTGGAAGAAGGCATCACCGAAGCCGGCGCGATTTCTTCCTGGCTCGCCGCAGGAGTGAGCTACGCGGCGCACGGTGTGCCGATGATACCGTTTTATATTTTCTATTCGATCTTCGGCTTCCAGCGCATCGGCGATTTGCTCTGGGCCGCCGGCGATGCGGGTGCACGCGGATTCTTACTTGGCGCAACGGCCGGCCGCACCACGCTCTCCGGCGAAGGGTTGCAACACGAAGACGGCCACAGCCATGTGCTCGCGAGCACGGTGCCGAATTGCGTTTCCTACGATCCGACCTTCGGTTACGAAGTCGTCGTGATTATTCAAGACGGCATGCGCCGCATGCACGAATTGGGCGAAAACGTTTTCTACTACGTCACCGTGATGAACGAAAATTACACCCAACCAGCAATGCCCAAGGGTGCGGAAGAAGGCATCCGCAAAGGCCTGTATCTGTTGCAGCAAAAGGAAGCGGGAAAAAAATCGCCGCGTGTGCAACTCATGGGTAGCGGCACCATCCTGCGCGAAGTGATTGCCGCCGCGGAATTACTCGCGAAAGATTTCGATGTCGCCAGCGACATCTGGAGCGCGACGAGTTTCACCGAACTAGGCCGCGACGGCATGGCGTGCGAACGCTGGAACCGCATGCATCCGGAAGCCGCGCCGCGCTTGCCTCACGTGGCACTATGCCTGGAGAAGCGCTCTGGTCCTGTCATTGCAGCCAGTGACTATATGCGCGCGTTCCCGGAACAAATTCGCCCGCACATTTCGCAACGCTTTGTCACACTTGGCACCGACGGCTTTGGGCGTAGCGACACGCGCGCGAACCTACGCGAATTTTTCGAAGTGAATCGTCATCATGTGGTGATCGCCACGTTGAAAGCGTTGGCGGATGAGGGAACGATCGAGAAGAAAAAAGTCAGTGAGGCGATTAAGAAATATGGTGTGAATGTAGAGAAGGCTGTGCCGTGGGTGCCGTAAGCGAACGCCTGTGGGAAATGACG
>JANOGO010000262.1:0-28310 GCA_031406045.1 Pseudomonadota bacterium | reverse complement strand
CTTGAAGCGGCGCGGGCCATCGGACCCCAAGTCCTCCCGAGGCGCAACCTGGCCAGATTCTCATGCACGGAACGTTGGGCGCGTTCCCGCTCCGAGCCGAGGGGTTCGCGGGCAATTCTCACGCACGCGGTCGGCCGCGGCGACCCAACGAGGACGCGCTCAGGGTCGTGCCATCGTGCCCGACAGTCCCCCGGTGGTGATCTGGCATGAACGTCCCGGCCCGCGAGAGGGACCCCGGCCCGCGAGAGGGACCCCGGCCGCGAAGCCGCCGGTCTACGCGAGCGCCGCCTCGAGCCGATCGACGAGCGGGATCTGCGTCGGCTTGAGGCGGCGGCGCGCCTCTTCGGGCTCGAACCAGGCGACGCGGTCGATCTCGGGGAACTCGCGTCGCAGCCCGGAGCCCGGCGGCCACGACATCTCGAACGTGTTGCTGACCGCGACCGCGGGGTCGAGATCGCCCTCGACTGCCCAGGCGTGGACGACCTTGCCGCCCTTCTGGACGATCGACCCGAGCTCGAGCGGTGCGCCGGCCGGCACGGGATGGCCCGTCTCCTCCTCGAACTCGCGGCAGGCCACCGCGAGGAGCGCCTCCTCCGCCATGACCTCGCCCTTCGGAATCGTCCAGTGGCCCTGATCCTTGCGGACGAAGAACGGCCCGCCGGGATGGGCGAGGAGCACCTCGAGCCGGCCGGCCGACCGGCGGAAGAGGAGGATTCCCGCGCTCGTCCTTGACCTTGCTTCCATCGTTCCGCGCGCCTCCCTGGGCCGGCGCGCCGCCGGCGACCTGCGATGCCCCTGCAACCCGTGCCTCGGGCCGGCCGGTCGGGCTGTGACGCCCCGTCCCCGACGATGTTCGTCGAACGACACCGTCAAGGAGGCGCCGCATGGCCCAGATCACACTTCCCGACGTCAAGCTACCCGACTTCAAGCTGCCCGACGGGCTTCGCGACATGAGCCGCGAGGACATCGTCAATGCTGCGAAGGACGTCCATCTGCCGAAGATGGAGATGCCCGACATCGACTTCTCGAACCTCGAGCTGCCGAAGCAGATCAGCGACCGGATGCCCGGCCGGCGCAAGTTGTGGTTCACCGCAATGACGAAATCACCCTCGTCGAAATCGCGGCGCTTAAGCCTGATCGCATTGTGGTTTCGCCGGGGCCATGCACGCCCAACGAAGCTGGCGTGTCGGTGCCGCTGATAAAAGAATTCGCCGGTAAAATTCCGATTTTGGGGGTGTGCCTCGGCCATCAAAGCATCGGTCAGGCATTCGGCGGGAAAATCGTGCACGCGCAGCAACTGATGCATGGCAAGACATCGCAAATTCATCACAACAGCGAGGGAGTTTTTCGCGAGTTGCCCAATCCTTACCGCGCCACGCGTTATCACTCGCTGGTGATTGAACGCGGCTCGTTACCTGACTGTTTGGACATTACCGCTTGGACTGACGATGGCGAAATCATGGGCGTTCGCCATAAAACGTTAGCGGTCGAAGGCGTGCAATTTCACCCGGAATCGATTTTGACCGAACACGGCCACGCGCTCTTGAAAAATTTTACGCACCAATAAAACCGCTATTTCGCGCCGAGCAAGGTCTCGATATGTTTGACCAGTTGCGCGTCTTCCGGCAGCGTTGAGCTGCTAAAACTGGTGACAGTTTTACCGCCACGATCGATGACATATTTATGGAAATTCCAGCCCGGCCGCTCGCCCGACAGCTTGGCTAGTTGATCGTAGAGCGGATTGCCGTTTTCCACCTTCACGCCGGATTTTTCGAACATCGGAAAGGTGACCTGATAGGTGCGTTCGCAAAATTCCGCGATTTCCGTCGGCGCGCCAGGCTCTTGCCGGCCAAAATCATTGCTCGGAAAGCCGAGCACTACCAGACCGCGCTCACCGTATTTGCGATATAAGGCTTGCAAGCCTTTATATTGCGGGGTATTGCCACAATAGCTCGCGGTATTCACTACGAGAACAACTTTGCCTTGGTATTGGCAAAGGTTTTGCGCATCGCCGCCTTTTAAGGGCGCGAAACTTCGATTCAGCAGATCAGGGCAAGCTGCATTCACCGAGCCCGCCGCCGCTAGCAATGCACCCATCAGAATTTTGCGCCACGCCATGTCAACGCACTAAAGCTGCAGTGAGGGCGGGCGCAAACCAGAATTCGCGCCATCGCCGGACCCGCTTAGCGTCGTGGCATCGCGATGCCAGCGTAGATAAGGCTGCCAGTCCAAACCGCGCTCCGCCACATCGGGCACCGCGTGCCGGCGATCTCGCTTGGTCATTTCCAAGTACGGTTTATTTAGGCTGGATGGGTCTGCGTCCTTTGCCAAAGCAAAAGGAGCAGCGCCGAATAGTGTTATCGCAATTAAAATTTGAATCGATTTGATGATAACCTCCCCTTTCCGTAAATTTCGATGTAATCCCACATTGGGTTTATCGGGGGAAAAACTGGTGCTTTATTATACGTCGTCGATTAAACTCTTACCTCGTGATGTCTTGTACAGATTTGCCTAGGACAAATCATAAATGAATAAGTCGATGGATACAACTACCCTTGTATCGATCAGCGCGGTTGAGAGGGAAACCGGGATCAGCAAAGACACGCTGCGAATCTGGGAGCGCCGTTATGGCTTTCCCCAGCCGAAGCGCGATTCCAATGGTGACCGCGCTTACGCTCTGCCCGATGTCGAACATCTACGGACAATTAAACGCTTAATCGATCGCGGCATGCGGCCGGGAAAAATCGTTACGCAATCGGCAAATCAACTCGCCAAGATTTCCGCCGCGCACAATCAACAACCGGCTGCAAATCCGCAGCACCAAATCGAAATCGAGCAATTCGTAGCGAAAATCAAAAATCATCAACTGGGCGAACTACAAAAAACCTTGCATCAATCGCTGCAGCGATACGGATTGCAATCGTTTATCACCGATATTCTTTCACCGCTCAATGCGTTTGTCGGCGAAGCATGGATTAGCGGTGAACTGGAGATTTTTCAGGAACACGCCTACACCGAAATTCTGCAAAACTTGCTGCGCCATGCGATCGTCAGCTACGAAAAAACCTCGCAACCACCCATACTCTTGCTTGCCACGCTGCCGAAAGAGCAACATAGCATCGGATTATTGATGGTGGAAGCCGCGCTTGCCGTCGAAGGGGCATTTTGCGTATCGTTGGGCGCGCAATTGCCCATTGCGGAGATCGTAAGCGCGGCAGCCGCGCACCAATGCAATATTATCGCCCTGTCGTTTACCGGCAACTATCCGGTCAAGTTGATCAGCGAGGGCCTGATTAACTTGCGCCACGACATCCCGAAACATGTCGAGATCTGGGCCGGCGGCAGCGCGATCGCCCGTTGGCATCGCTCCGTGGAGGGTGTCAAAATGCTGCCGACGCTCCTTCACGCCATCAAGGAAGTCGAACGTTGGCGGCAGCAACATCTGAAGCCATTGGCGATTGCGTCATAGCGCGCAAATTCCGCGGCTACATCCGCTTCACAAACACCCAGTACGTATAAGCGCCATTGGTTTTCGTCACCGATCGGGCCATCATCACCGACACTTTTGTCGGTTGCATTTTGTAGTCGAAAACGAATTGAAATTTGTCGAACGTATCGCGATTGGTTCGGACAATCTCGGTGAACAAGCCGTAAAATTCCGGGCTTTTCGTACACGGCGCGACTTCGTCGAAGAAATTTTTGCCGATGACATCGGTCGGCTTGCGGCCAACGATTTGCCCTTCCGCCATGTTGTAGCTGAGTATCTTGCCGGTCGCGTCTAACTCCACAGCACCGAACGCCATCGCATCGATTTTCGCTTGATCGACATTCGTCAATAGTTGCTGGATATCCTTGTCGTTGAACTTCACCAATTCGATTGCCATGTAGCTAATCTCCTAATGATTGAACATCATTCTTAGAAAATCCCTCAAATTTTTCTAAACTTAAATTCACCAGTCGGATCGCTTTCCCGCCGCAGTAGTAGGCAGCTCGTTGCCAAAGGTGATTGCAACGGGTCGATCCGGCGCCTTAAATTGTTTAAAGATCCACTTTTCTAAATTGGCTTGCAGCGCACCCGCAGTATAATTTCTTTTCAGGCAAACGTAAGCCTTTAGGCGCTCGCCTTCATCCGCACGCATCAAACGTACAATACAGTCTTTAATCGCAGGATGCTCGCGTAGCCGTCGCGCAACATCGTCCGGATAAACATTGACACCGGCGACCTGCACGGCACCGTCGCGCCGGGCAATCGGTCGAAAACTTTGGACACCACTCCAAGCCAAGATATCCGGCGCGAAAACAGCTTTTTCGCGCCCGCGTTTGAGCGCAAATTCGTGATCTTTTTTACTCGCCGGAGCGCCGCGCTGCCAGTATTTGAAGAGCCGATACGGGCGATTGCAATCGTGCCGATACCCAATGCCGCCCGTTTCGGACGAGCCATAAACCTCGGTCATGCGCGCCAAGCCCAAATCGAGCAATGATCGAATGATGTTGGGATCACAAGGCGCCGTCGACGTCACCCCTTGCACGTCTCGCGGTAACAAGCGCGCGCGACGCTGAAGCTGTTGCCAAATCAGGGGATAGCCAATCACCAAGTCGCCCGGCGCTAACCGGCGCAAAATTTTGGCGATGGGCCAACGATGCCCGATCAGAACCGGTACCTTTAGCGCTTGCGGCAATAACATCGAAAACAGAAAACCATAAATGTGATGGGGTGCGACCAATGAAACCATGCGCTGCCGGCCGCGAAACAGGCGCGCTAACGGCGCAATTTCTTCCATTAGATTTGCCGCACGATGGCAAATCGGCTTCGGCAACCCTTGGCTGCCTGAAGTGCGAAAGGTGAATCGCCGATGGCCTTTTAGAAACGCCTGCTGCACGATGTCGCACCACGCGCCCAAGGTTCGATAACGCAATAAATATTCCTCGATACCTGTTTCATGCAAATGAAAAAATTCATCGGCCACGCCGGAAACTTGCATTAACTCGATCGAATCCATTTCCAGTCCGCCGGCACCCAATGGCATTGCCTCTGGCCAAGCCGCCACGGCCTCGGCATCGAATTCTTTGCGCCGGATACTTTCGATCTCAGCGCGGACCAAGCTCGTGATTAGCCCGAATAGGCGGTCTCGGCTCAGCGCAATTGCGCTACTGGACGCTATTTTTCGTTTTGCTGCAGGCGTATTGGCCATTTCCTGGAGTGCATTTTGAGTGAATGGATACGAATCGAATTAGTGCGAATGTTATAATTTTGCGTTAACAATACAAGGATTTCTCTTCTCTTGCCATGGCGGTCTCGCAGCGCATTTTCACATTGGGTATAAATCACCAAAGCGCACCCGTGGCGATCCGCGAGCGCATGGCGTTCCCGCCGGAGAAGCTTACGCCTGCGCTGCGCGAATTGGTGCGGTTGCCTGGCGTATCCGAAGGTGCGATTTTATCCACGTGTAATCGCACGGAAATTTATTGTCACGCCAGCACGCCGGAATCGGTTTCGAACTGGTTAGCGCACTACCATGCGCTGGAATCCCATCACGTTGAGCCCTATTTATATCAGCACGCCGATGGCACCGCGGTGAAGCACGCGTTTCGCGTCGCCTCCGGATTAGATTCCATGGTCATCGGCGAGCCGCAGATTTTGGGTCAAGTCAAAGAAGCGGCGCGCGCCGCGCGCGAGTCCGGCACGTTGGGATTGCTGCTCGACAAGCTGTTTCAAACCACCTTCTCGGTCGCCAAAGAAGTGCGCAGCAGCACCGAGATCGGCGCTAATTCGGTCTCCATGGCCGCTGCGGCTCTAAAACTTGCGAATCGCATTTTCGGCAGCATTAAAGATCAGCGCGTGTTGTTTATCGGCGCCGGCGAAATGATCGAGCTGGTCGCAACGTATTTTGCTGCGCAATCGCCGAAACAATTGACCGTCGCTAATCGCACGCTTGAGCGCGCCAAACAACTGGCCGAACGATTTCACGGCACGGCGATCGCGCTGGGCGATATGCCCGATCAAATCGCGGCCCACGACATCATCATCACCTCGACGGCGAGCACGCTGCCGATCCTCGGCAAAGGCTTGATCGAACGCGCCGTGAAGCAGCGTAAGCGCCGCCCGATTTTCATGGTCGATCTCGCCGTGCCGCGCGACATCGAGCCGGAAGTAGCCGAATTGCGCGACGTCTATCTTTACACCATCGATGACCTTGGCGCCGTCGTGCAAGAAGGCTTGGGCAAACGCGAATCGGCGGTCGCGGCGGCCGAAACTATTATCGACAGCCGCGTCACGGAATTCGCCCAATGGCTCGAAGCGCGAGTCTCGGTGCCGACCATTCGCCAATTGCGCGAGCGCGCTGAGCAATATCGCACCACCGAATTGGAGCGCGCGCAACGCTTGCTCGCCAAAGGCGAACACCCGGAAAAAGTGCTGGAAGCCCTAAGCCGTGGCCTAATGAATAAATTCATGCACCATCCCTCGCGCGCGCTGCAAGATGTCGAAGCGGAAAAGCGCGACGAACTGATTCGCCTGCTCAATCAGCTTTTCCCCAGCAGCGAACACGAATGAAACAATCGATTCAACAAAAGCTCCTGTCCTTGAAAGACAGGCTGGGTGAACTCGACAAGCAGCTATCGAGCGAAACAGCAACCGCGAGCATGGATAACTACCGCAAGCTCACCAAGGAGCACGCGGAAATTTCGCCGGTAGTTGCGCTGTTTCAGGAATATCAAAACACCGAAGCGGACATCGCCGCCGCGCAAGACATGTCCGGCGATCCCACCATGCGCGATTATGCCGAAGCGGAAATTAAAAGCGGTAAGGAAAAACTGCTAGCGTTAGAAAAAGATTTGCAGACGTTGCTGCTGCCGAAAGATCCGAACGACGAACGCAATATTTTTCTTGAGGTTCGCGCCGGCACCGGCGGCGACGAGAGCGCGCTGTTTTCCGGTGATTTATTTCGTATGTATTCACGCTTCGCCGAACGCAATCGCTGGCAAGTGGAAATCATTTCCGAAAGTTTGGGGGAAGTCGGCGGCTACAAAGAAGTCATCGCGAAAATTATCGGCCAGGGCGCGTACTCGAAATTAAAATTCGAATCCGGTGGCCATCGCGTGCAGCGTGTGCCCGACACGGAAACCCAAGGGCGCATTCACACCTCGGCATGTACGGTCGCGATCCTGCCGGAAGTGGACGACGTCAGCGATGTCGTCATCAATCCCTCGGAAATTCGTATCGATACTTTTCGCGCCAGCGGCGCCGGCGGTCAGCACATCAACAAAACCGACTCGGCGGTTCGCATCACGCACTTGCCGACCGGCATCGTGGTCGAATGCCAAGACGGCCGCTCACAACACAAAAATAAAGCGCAAGCGATGTCAGTTCTGGTCGCGCGCATCAAGGATAAACAAGAGCGCGAGCAGCACGCCAAACAAGCGGCCGAGCGCAAATCGCTGATCGGCTCCGGCGATCGCTCGGAACGCATCCGCACCTACAATTTTCCGCAAGGCCGCGTCACCGATCACCGCATCAATCTGACGCTGTACAAAATCGATTTCATCATGGACGGCGATATGTCCGAAATCACCAATGCGTTGATGGCGGAGCATCAGGCGGAACAGTTAGCCGCGCTTGGCGACGCGAATTGAGTGAGGCGGTCATTCCCGCGAAAGCGGGAATCCATAGTCACGTTCCATACGAGATCACGTCTATCAATATCGCCAAGGCTCTCGAACAGGCTCGACGCGAAATCGATTCTGTCGATGCCAGGGTGTTGCTACAACACGCGCTGAATTCTAATCGCGCGCACCTTTCCGCCCACCCCGAACGCGTGTTAACTGAAGCGGAGCAACAACAATTTCACGACTATGTTGCACGCCGAAAAGACGGCGAGCCGGTCGCGTACGTCATTGGCGAACGGGAATTTTTCGGCCTCAATTTTAAAATCACGCCCGCGGTTCTAATCCCGCGCCCTGAAACAGAACTGCTTGTAGAACAAGCACTGGAGAGGCTTCCAGAGCACCACTCAGCAAAACTTTTAGATCTTGGAACAGGTAGCGGTACCATCGCCATCGCGATTGCGGAGCATCGCTCGCTCGCAAAAATTACTGCTGTAGACGCAAGTGAAAACGCGCTGATTATCGCAAAAGATAACGCGCAAAGACTTTTACCTGACCGCGCGGCGTCGATCACGTTTATACAAAGCGATTGGTTTGAGGTGCTGCAGAATGAGCGGTTCGACATGATCGTCGCAAATCCACCTTATATTGCCGACGACGATCCGCATCTGGCGCAAGGCGATCTGCGTTTCGAACCACGAGAGGCACTGGCCGCAGGGCCGCGTGGATTGTCGGCCTTGGCGCACATTGCCCGGAACGCCGCACCCCGCTTGGCTCCTGGCGGATGGCTATTATTGGAACATGGTTACGATCAAGGCACCGCTTGCCGCGATTTGCTGACGGCGGCGGGTTTTTCGAGCGTCGCAACTCACAAAGATTTGGCCGGGATCGATCGGGTTACACTGGGACAGTGCCACGTTTCCTAGTTCACGCTGTTGGTGGTTTCTTAACAGGAAACCATAGCCTGTTTTGAATTGTCACTGCGAGTTGCCTGTATCGGCCGCGCCGATAGAGGCAGCTCGTAATGACAAGTTTTTTCGTCGACGAAATAAACTCAAAACCAAAAAAAGCGGCCACTTGGGCCGCTTCGAATCGTTTGTAGAACTTTTTTATTTTTGTTATCGGTTAAATCATTTTGCGGCGACGCGCGAAACCTAAGCCGGCAAAGCCGATACCGAACAGCGCAAGGGAGAAGGGTTCCGGAACTTCACCGATGGGCGGCGGAACGAATATGCCGTTAGTCGCACCGAAGCCAAAGATGAACGTATTGGGCGTTCCGGTTCCGGGATCGAGCGCAGACTCGCCGTAGGAATAGAGTCCCGCACCCACCGCCAGACGAGCAGCGTCGGCATCCGCCGTGTTACCCGCAGCGCCGTAGTACGTCGTGAAACTAGTTGTGGCGTCGGCGGCAAGTGCAGCAAATTCAAAATCGAACAACGCGCCGTGGTCACTGGGCCCGCAATCGGTGAAGTTAGCATTCGCCGGACAGCTAATGGTCAAGCTGCTGTCGTTAAGCGGATTGGCGGACGCGAAACCGTTATCACCCACACGGCGCAGGTTGCTGCCATTGGCTATACCCAGCGCGCCAGGCACGCCGCCGATTGTGACGTATTCGCGGAATGCCGTCGGCTCGATGTCCCAATCCATGATGCGGCGATAGCGTACATCGCCGGCCGCGAGCGCGGTTCCGGTTAAATTTTTGATCGAAACGTCCACTTGATACAGATTGTCGGTCTTCGCTGTCGGATGATAGAAATGCGTGATTTCCAGTGCGCCGCCGATGCTGACGACCGATGTCGCGGTGCTCGCAGTTGAGCTAAAGCTCAAAAGCGACAGATTTTGCACGCCATCAATTGCGACGTTTGCGAATCCGGATGTGCCCAGACCGACGATCCCTGCGCCCCAGCCCTCGCACAAGCAGCCCGGCGCGGTAGCTTCTGCACCGGTCAGGTTGTAACGCAAGCCAACGAAGGTCGTACCGGTGCCGCTGGACGGCGCGCCGCCCCCAATATTCAGATGGCCTTGATCATTAACGCCTAATGTGATGGTGCCGTTGGAGATAATGGCGCCTGCGTGCGACATGCCGCTTGATGCCATGAGTGACACTGCAGCAGCAACGGCCAATAAAGTCGGCCGCACAAATTTTTTATTTTTCATCGATGTTCCTTGTTATTAATTTATTTAAAAAAGCAGCGATGAAAGCAAAGCAAATTCAATGCCAGGTCATTTGATAGTTTATTGAAAACAGGGTGTTACGATTTTTACTTAGCTAACCGAAAACGGTTGTCAAGTGTAAAAAATCTCGACAGTTATCGCGTGCGATTGGCGACAAATAACCGCTAAAACGCGCTACTTGACTGGCCTGAAAAGCACGGGTAATTAGGGTAAAATGGTGTTTTGGATTTTTTTATATGTTAGGAACAACCATGAACGTACAAGATCTGATCCGCCAGCAAGTCACCAGCCACCCCGTGGTGTTGTACATGAAGGGCACAGCGGACTTTCCGCAATGTGGCTTCTCTGCCAACGCGGTGCGCATTCTGAACACCTGCGGCGTGAACAATATCTTCACGGTAAACGTGTTGGAAGATCCGGAAGTTCGCCAAGGCGTTAAAGAATTTTCCAGTTGGCCGACCATTCCGCAGCTTTACGTGAACGGCGAATTCATCGGCGGTTCGGACATTTTGACCGAGATGTTTCAAAACGGTGAGTTGAAAACCGCGCTGGACGCCGCCAAGGTTACGGCGTAGCTAGACTGTTGTCATTCCCACGAAAGTGGGAATCCATGTTGACCATTAGCGGCTAAATGGATTCCCGTTTTCACGGGAATGACAGCCCGTTAATTTTTTATTGTCATCTGCATAGCATCCGCTTCGGCTCACCCGGCTACATTGCGCGAAAACGATTACGACCGGATCGTCCCTTGATCCAAATGCAGGCGCCGCACATGGGGCAAGTTGATGATTTCCAGATCGTGACAGGCAACGACGACGCAATTATTCTCGCCAATCGCTTGTTCGATTAACTCGATCACGCGGTCGCGCGACGCGTGATCGAGGTTCGCGGTCGGCTCGTCGAACAACATCAACGGCGCGTGCAACACCCACGCGCGTGCCAGCGCGACGCGCTGTTTTTCGCCACCCGATAAGCGCTGCGGCGGTGTGTCGCGAAATTCTCCGAGCTTTGCCCAGTCAATTGCTGCTTCGACGCGCCGTTTGATTTCGTCGGCGTTAATGCGGCGCAGTTTCAATCCATAAGCAATATTGGCGGCGATGCTGGTATCGAATAAGTACGGCTGTTGGTGCACATATACGACGTCACGTCGCAAGTCGCCGAGCGCGTCACCGGCAATATCGCGGCCTCGATAGCGGATCGCGCCGAATTGCGCCGGCTCCAGCCCGGCGAGGGCTTTTAATAAAGTGGTCTTGCCCGCGCCATTGTCGCCGGTCAGCACATAGCTGGCGCCGCATTCAAATTCCAACTTCGGAATGTTAATCAATTCGCGCGCGCCGAAGCGCTTGGTCAATTGCTCGACAACGAACAGCGCTGTCATTTTTCGCCGCCTCGACCTTGAATCGACGACAACAGAATGTTCACACCGAGCGCCAAAACCAGTAGCACCGCGCCGAGCGCGATGCCTTGAGCAAAGTCGCCCTTGCTCGTTTCCAGCGCAATTGCCGTCGGAATATTGCGCGTCACGCCGACGATATTGCCGCCGACCATCATCGCGCAGCCGACTTCGGAAATGACGCGGCCGAAACCATTCAGCACGCTCGCGGTGACGCCGAATCGCACCTCACGCAGCAACGTCAGCGCCGCCTGCCAACGATTCGCGCCCAAGCTCAACGCGGTTTCGCGAATGCGTGGATCGGCAGATTGCACTGCTGATAACGTGAACGCCGCAAGCACCGGAAACGCGATCAGCGCTTGGCCGATGATCATCGCATCTTGCGTAAACAATAAATGAAAATCGCCGAGCGGGCCGCGCCGGGTAAAGAGTAAATAGAGTACTAACCCAACGACCACCGTCGGAAACGACAACATGCTTTGCAGCAACACGATCAGCGGGCGACGACAGCGAAAACGCCCCGTGGCGAGCACATAACCGGCCCAGATTGCGATCGGCGTCGCGATCAGCAGCGCGATAATCGAGACCCGCAGCGAAATAAAAATCGTCCGCCACAGCTCGGCGTCGCCGCTGAGCAGCAGACCGAACGCCGCGCGCATTGCGTCCCACATTGTGCTGTCCGTCATTGCGAGCTGCCTGTATCGGCGCTACCGATACTGCCCACGAACCATGAACTAAAAGACTTCATGCCGCATTGCGCTCGCCACAGGCAATAGGCAAGGCCCACCCTCACCCCATCCCTCTCCCGCAAAGCGGGAGAGGGGGAGTGGTCCCCTCGCCCCTCTGGGGAGAGGGGTGGGGGTGAGGGGCAAGCGGTCCTTAAAACAGGCATCGGTCAAATCGGGTTCATGGAAAGCGCGGCGAAGCAATCTCGATTTCATTTTGCGTGATAGACACAAAGGCGGCGCCGGCCCTCACCAACCTTATCTCCGCCAAACACTTATTTGCGACTAGCCGCATTCGGAAAAAATATCTGCTGCCCTTCAATACGAAAATTCGCGATATGCGCCTGGCCTTCAGCCGATAAAATCCAATCGATGAAGCGCTGCGCGCCGGTGTTATTGGCGTCCGGAAATTTCTTCGGGTTCACCGCGATGACCGCGTATTGATTGAGAATTTTCGGCTCGCCGGTCAGCAACAAATCTAAATCCAGCGATTTTCTATGTTTCATGAACGTGCCGCGATCCGTCAGCACGTACGCGCTGCGCTCGTGGGCGATGCGCAGCGCCTCGACCATGCCAGTGCCGGCGCGCAAATACCACGGCCCGTCTGGTTGCAGCCTGACGTCGCCCCAGATTTTTTGCTCGGCACGGTGGGTGCCGGATTCATCGGCGCGGGAAACGAATAAAAATCTACCGTCCAATATTTTTCGAAAGGCTACTTTCGGATCGGTTAAACCGCGAATTTTTGCCGGATCGTCGGCCGGGCCGGCGATGATGAAATCGTTGTACATCACCTCCAGCCTCGTTGTGCCGAATCCTTCGGCAACAAATTTTTCTTCGTCGCTTTTGCTATGGCTAAGAATCACATCGATATCACCGTTACGTCCGAATTTCAGCACTTGGCCGGTGCCGCCCAACGTAATGCGAACTTGATCGCCGGTTTTTTTCTCAACCGCCGGGATCAGCCAAGCGAGCAAGCCGGAATCCTCCGTTGTCGTCGTCGTGCCGAGCCGCAACAGGTCGGCAAAGACTCCGTTGCTGATCGCCAGCAGCGCCGCAAGCCAAAAATATACAAAGATCTTCTTCATGTTTACCTGCCTTTTATGTTCATCGCTCTTATTTTAGCCTATTGCTATATTCTTAGAAACATAACGCTTTTTATTTTAATGCCATGCCACGAGGCAAGCCCAGAGCGCCTCTCCAGGCATACCGTGCCAGCAATCAATCAGGAAGCGGCTTCCGGCATAGCGGCAATTCAAACTGAAATACGTTTGTCATGTTGACATGGGTCGGCATTTAGACCAATCTTGTACTAGAGGCTCCGCGAACAAAAATAATTGGAAATCAACATGACGTTAACGACGACACTACGTGCACTCGTTGCTTGCTTCCTAGGCACTCATGGCCTTTTCGTCTGCGCCGAACCCTCTCCCGAAGTCTTCGCAAAACTGCAATCCTCCACCTTTAAAGTCATCAGTGAGCGTGGCTCGGGCACGCTACAAGCCGGCTCGGCGGTGTTGATCGCAGAAAATAAACTTGTCACCAACTGTCACGTGCTGACCTGGGCGAAGAAAATCCAAGTCTTGCGCAACGGCGAGCGCTGGCCGGCAACATTGATCGCGGCCGATCAAGAGCATGACCTGTGCATACTCGCTGCGCCGGGCATTCCGTTCGTTGCCGCCACACCCGGCAATGAATTGCAAGTCGGCCAAGAAGTCCACGCGGCAGGTTTTCCCGGCGGCGGTAACTTCAATGTTTCGTGCGGTGTGGTGCGGGCGCTGCATCCGTATGATTCGGCGAAAGTGATTCAAACCAACGCGAATTTCAATCCCGGCGCGAGCGGCGGCGGCTTGTTCGACAACGAGGGCAACTTGGTCGGCATCCTGACCTTTAAAGCGCTGAGCGGCGGCGATTTCCATTTCGTCATGCCGGTCGCGTGGGTCGAGGCGCTGGTCGCGCGCGCCGACGTAGCGGTTACCGCGAGAAATCCCGACGATGCGTTTTATCGGCGCAACGGCAGTAAGCAACCGTTCTTTCTGCAAGCGGCGACGTTGGAAGCGCAGCAAAATTGGACCGATCTCCTCGACGTCGCGCAGCGTTGGAACGATCAACATTCCGATAGCGTCGAATCGTTGATGGCGATGGGCAAAGCCTGTGTCGCGCTGAGCAAAAAAGATCAGGCCATCAGCGCTTTTCGCCGCGTACTCGCGCTCGACGCCCAGCACAGCCTCGGCAAGGATTGGCTGCGCGCCATCGAGCCGGCGCAACCTTGCGGCGACGCAGGCATCCCCTGCGCGATCAGCGACGATATTCTTGCGTTTATGGAACCAGTGTTGCCCTAAGCGACACTAACCTATCGTTCGTTCTCTCGGCCAACGCGTGGCTGACCTTAATAATATTGCCAATTCGGAGCGATGCGATGTCCCTCAAATGGTTGTTATTCCCGCTGTTGTTTGTTTCTGTCGCACAAGCTGCCGAGCCTGATCGCGCGCTGTATCAAAAAATTTGGTCAAGCATCGTTCGCGTTTACGCCGTGTTGGATCAGGGTCAAATCGCCAGCGGCTCGGGCATTGTCGTCGGCCCGGACAAGATCATTTCCAATTGCCACGTCACGCGCGACGCCAAAGCGATCGACGTAATCGCGTGGAATTCAAAATGGAAAGTCAAAGAGCAAGTTAAGGATATCGAACATGATTTATGTCTTTTAACGGTGAATCGCGAAATCGGCAAACCGGTGCAATTCGGCGATGCCAGCAGCATTAACGTCGGCAAAGAAGTTGTCGCCGCGGGCTATCCCGGTGGCGGCCGGCTCGAGGTGACCGACGGCCAAGTGCGCGGACTGCACAACATTGAAGGCGCGCGCGTGATTCAAACCTCGGCGCCATTCGATTCCGGCGAAAGCGGCGGCGGATTATTCGATCGCGACGGCAAACTGCTCGGCATCATTACCTTTAAATCGCAAGCCGGCGGCTCGTTTTTCTTCGCCGTGCCGTTGGCTTGGGTGAAAAAAATCATGGAAGCTCGCGCGATGGAATTTGAAGGCACGGCGAAAACTGTGGCGTTCTGGGAACGCTTGCCCGATCAACAACCACCGTTCATGCGCGCGCTCGCGAGAGAAGCGATGGCCGATTGGAATGGCCTGTTTATCTACGCGGATCAGTGGACTAAGGACGATCCCGAGAATCCCGAGCCATGGGTCGCGCTGGGTAAATCGCTAGTGCAACTTAAGCGCCATAACGAAGCGATCGCCGCGCTGAAAAAGGCCATCGAACTCGATGCGACCCATGGCCAGGCTTGGCTTTACCTGACGCGCAGCTATCGTAGCAGCGGGGATAAAGTCGCATTTACCGGCGCGCTGGAAAAATTATCGGGGCTGGATGCGATTGCGGCGAAGGCAATTGCGGACGAACCGGCTCGTTAGTTCCAAATTGTCATTCCCGCGAAGGCGGGAATCCATTTGGCTTAGGCAAGATCACGTCAGTATGGATTCGCGCCTTCCCGGAAACGAGGGGCTGGCCTCGGCCACACATTGGATTCAATTGCGCTACTGCAACTTCAGCGCAACTTCAGCCAACCGCTTGCCTAGTGCAATCGTTAACTTCTTTTCATCGTCGCTGACCGGCGCATCGTTCGTCAGTCCCGCTACATGGCTCGCGCCATAGGGTGAGCCGCCGGTTTTCGTCGTCGAAAGCGTCGCTTCGGTGTAAGGCAATCCGACAATGACCATCCCGTGATGCAGCAGCGGCAACATCATCGAAATCAGTGTGGTTTCTTGTCCGCCGTGTTGCGTGCCGGTTGATGTGAAAACGGCGGCGGGCTTGCCGGCCAGCGCGCCGTTGAGCCACAGCTCGCCGGTGCTATCCCAAAAATATTTCAGCGCCGCCGCCATATTGCCGAAGCGCGTCGGCGATCCGAGCGCCACGCCGATACATTCTTTCAGGTCGCTTAACTCGACGTACGGCGCGCCTGCATCGGGCACGGCAGGCGCGATTTCCTGCGTGACCGGCGCGACTTTCGGCACGGTGCGCAGCCGCGCTTTAACGCCGGGAACTTGCTCGATGCCGCGCGCCATCAACTGCGCGAGCTGCTTCACGGCACCGTTTTGGCTGTAGTACAGCACCAGCACGTCTTTCACAGGTTACGTTGCAACGAACTGAAATAATTCGAAATGCGTTGTTTGTTCGACCAAGCGCGTGGCTTTGATGCGATCGATGCGATCTTTATGCTCGAGCTTGTATTCCATGCCGTCGCGAAACGTATCGCGCGGCGCGAGGATGGTCGGCGTTTGCCGCAGCGCCTCCACGCCGGGCAACAACAGCGCTTCTTGTTTGCGTACTAAAGGTCCGCTCGCCGCCTCGATGACCAGCGGAATGCCGCTCGGCGCGAGCAGTTGAATGCCCAGCTCGATTTCCTGCGCATCGTTCGATTGCACCCAGCGCGCCGCGCCGATATTCCAAGAATCTTGATCCGGCAATTTCACGCCGATAATTTCGCCGACCGCGACCAAAGGTTGGGAATCCGGCGTTTTACGCAGCGCCAGACCACTCGCACTTTGATTCAAAATTTCGCAGTGATTGGTCAAATAATCCGGCCGCACTTCGGAATTCGATCCCTCCGCTACGGCTTTTAACGACATGGTGGTCGCGGTTTGTAAACGCGCGCGCTCGGCACTTAAGGCCGGATCCAATTGCACCGTTAAATAATGATTGATGGCTTTGATGCCGGCACAAATTTCCGCGACCGCGACAGTAGGCTGGCGATTGAACGCACGTTTCGGCGGCAAACTCCACGCGCGCGACAAGCGGCGCAATAGATCGCTAGCCTGCGCCGAGGTACCGACAAATGGCAGCGTGAGCGACTTCAACGCTACGCCGCTATCGAGTTGATGAATCAGCTCGCTCAATGTGAACGATAGGTTCGCCGTGCTGATCACTTTATCGATCGGCGCCGGCGTGATGTTGGTCGACGCCGCCAACGCTTTCGGCGCGCGATCGCTATCGCTTTGCACCAAGAATAATCCCGCGCCGCTTAAGTCGGCGGAAAACGGCATGATGATCGCGCCGCCGCTGAAATGCCCGATGATATTCGCGACCTTATCGACTTCGCCGGGCATCAGCCGATACGGATCGGCCAAGGCCAGCAGCAACGCTTGTTTGTACACCACGCTGATCGGTGACGTTTCGGTTTCGCGCCCGCTCTCGAGCGGCTGTTCGTGCAAGGCATGAAATTGCGCATAATGATAAATCTGATGAATTTCGTGCCATACGCCGGCGGGCGTCGGCGTATAGGTTTTATACGACAGCGTCAACAGATCGGATAACGCGCTCATCGCCCGATGCAGTAATATCGGCAACTGCCGTTTCGCGCTGAACATTAGCAGCTTGTTGGCTTTTTCCAACAAGATGATTTTGTAGCCGTAGGCGTATTCGATCAACAGATCGCGGCTTAGGTTGGCCGATTCACGCGCCGCTTCCGTCAGCGGCAACTTGACTTCGTTAAAATCTAACGACAATGCCACCAGGACCGGATAAAGTTTCTCGCCGTAAACTTCGAGGAGCTTAAAACGTTCATCATCATCGAGGCGAACACGATTGCTGCCATAAATTGCGGTATACATACCGCGCGCCGAATCCACCAGCGGTTGATCGGTGAGCGTATCGAGCCATGCTTTGGCCTGTTTGGCACGCATGACGTGGCTGCCCGAATCGGTCGGATCGGCAGTCGGGACGGAAAACTTGAAGGACATGCTCTCCCTTAGGGCGGCTTAGTTGCTAGAATTCTAAAGCAAAGTCACTGCCATTAGAACCATAACCCGATAAATTAACGGAGTTTCTGTGATAACCCTCGCAACTGTGCGGCACTATTTGAAGATTCGGCCATCGGCGATGTTGCTGGCGACGATATTCTTCGGCCTTAGTTTCCACCAAAGCTTCGCCGATGAATTTAAGTTTACCGATACGGCCGGTAAAGACCACAGCCTGGCAACCTACAAAGGCCAATGGGTGCTGGTTAATTTTTGGGCCACCTGGTGCCCGCCATGTCTCGAGGAAATCCCGGAATTCGCCGAACTTTATAGCGCACACAAAAATAAAGATTTAATGGTATTCGGCGTCGCGATCGATTTCGAGGATAAAAAACAGGTTTTTGCGTTCGCCGAAAAACAAGGTATGAACTATCCTTTGGTGTTGGGCGACGAAAAAGTTACTGCTCAATTCGGCAAAATTAACGTCTTGCCAACATCGTTCCTGTTTGATCCCAAAGGGAAAAAAGTACTTCACCGCGTCGGCCCCTTGACTCGAACCGAACTTGAAAAACTGATCGCAAAATAATCCTGACGGAGCCGTTGCACGTGAATTCGAACCATAACGAGAGTGGCCCCGAACCGTTAAGCGCCGCGAACCGGCGCGATCGCGTAGAGCGGCGCACGGTCGGTTTCAAAAGCATGGTGTACGCGTTGTTCTATTCGCGCCGTCGAGAACGCCGCCGCGATGGCGAAGACGTGGTCTATTACACCGATTGGTATAGCGCGCCGCTATTCATCTTGGCGGTTGGTATCGCTTTGCTGTGCGTCGCCGACGCGTTTTTCACGTTAGTGTTGATTACTCGCGGCGGCTCGGAGCTGAACCCGTTCATGGCGTACTTGCTCGACCAGGGCATGCATATTTTCGTCGGCGTGAAAATGGCGCTCACGGTCAGCGCCGTGATGCTGCTGGTGTTGCATCAGCGCTTCGCGTTTTTTCTCAAAGTTCGCGCCGTGCATGTGTTGTTGGTAACCTTCCTTGGCTATGCCGCGCTGATCGCGTACGAAATTACCTTGCTCGGTCCGTTCAGTATTCTCGACTAGTGTAGTGCTTCACTCTGTTTACAATTCATGCGCAACGATACGAGGGAAACCTCCTTCCCCTTCAAGGGGAAGGTTGGGATGGGGATGGGTTTAACCTAGGCCTACACCCATCCCCATGGCCCAAGGCCACCCCGCCTTAATCCTCCCCTTGAAGGGGAGGAAAGTCTCGCTAATTGTAGTGGACTGAACCAGCACCCCGCCTCCAGGCCGAATGCTGTGGGAGCCCCGCCAATATTGGCTCTCAGCCCTGTTCTTCAAACTATTGCGGCGACAGTTTTCGAGTTTCGCCGTGTGTCATCACCGTTAATTTTTCGGTAGGTAAATTCACTGCACTTAACGCTGCGGCCAACGCTTTCGGCGGATCGTACAGCGACTCGTCGGTCAAATCATCGAACGTTCCCCAGTGCACACCAATCGCCCGCGTCGCATGTAAATCCTGCACCATTTGCAACGCTTCCGGCGGATTCGCGTGTTGCATTTTCATGAACCAGCGTGGCTCGTAGTGGCCGATCGGTACGGCGGCGAAATCCATCGCGCCGTAGCGACGATAAATTTCAGCAAAATCTTTTGAATAACCTGAATCGGCGATAAAAATAAATTTAAAACTTTCCACTTGCACCAACCAACCGCCCCACAGCGCTTGATTGGTGTCCCACAAAGTCCGCTTGCTCCAATGTTGCATCGGCGTTAATGCAAATTTCACGCCCAGCTCGGTACGTTCATCCCACCAATCCATCTCGGCGACGTTGTCGATTTTGCGCGCGTTGAACCATTTCTTTATACCCAACGGAACCAGAAAAAGTGTTTTGCCGATCGCGCGTTTGTTCAGCGCGATCACACTAGCAGCGTCTAGATGATCGTAATGATTATGGGAAATCACTACGACGTCGATCGGCGGCAATTCCTCGATAGTCATCGCCGCTGGAACCACGCGTTTGGGCCCGGCGAAATCCACCGGTGAAGCACGCTCAGAAAAATGCGGGTCGGTCAAAACATTCACCCCTTTCATTTGCAGCAACAGTGTCGCGTGACCGATCCAAGTCACCGTCGAGCCGCTACGATTCGCGCTGAGAAATTTCGCGTCGGGCTTGAGCAATGCAAACTGGTATCCGCCCTCGGGCTTTTTCGGCAAACCCTCGCGCCATTGCGCGCGCTTCCATTTCCAAAATCCACCCGGATGTCTTTCCGCGTAAAGATTACGAAATCCCTCCGGCGTGTGATGGCTGCGCGCGGCATTGAAGCTGGGATTTTTCGACGCGCAGGCACCGATCGCCAGCAGCGCCCCGATGGCGAGCAGCGTGACCAGCCAAACAATTTTTTTGATCATCGCAGCAAAATTACTTCGGCGCTTCGCCCCATAATTCCTTCAGTCTCGCATCGCGGCCGCAGTTGAAACGATAAAATTTATACTTCACCGGATTCTTCAAATAATAGTCTTGGTGATAATCTTCCGCCGGATAAAACGTGCTCGCCGCGGTAATTTCCGTCACTATCTCGGCCTTAAAAGGCTTGGATTTCATCAACGCCGCGCGCGATGCATCCGCTTGTTTTTTCTGCTCATCGCCATGCGCAAAAATTCCGGTTCGATACTGCGAACCCTGATCGCAAAATTGCTGATTTTTCACGGTTGGGTCGATGTTGCGCCAAAACACATTGAGTAATTGCTCGTACGAAATTTTCGCCGGATCGTAAACGATTTGCACTGCTTCGGTATGACCGGTCTCGCCGTCAGACACTTCGCGATAGGTCGGGTTCAATTTATTGCCGCCGGTGTAGCCGGAGGTCGTCGACACCACGCCGGGTAATTTATCGAACGGCGGTTCCATGCACCAGAAACAGCCGCCAGCGAAAGTTGCTTTCGCAGTTTCCGCTGCCGGCGCCGGTTGCGCGAACACCGCATTTAGCCCCGCGATCAAGACAATCACCGTATAGCGTTTCATAATCTTTGCCTTTAGTTAAATCAATTTGTCAGTCGTAAAACGTAGAACTTACCGAAATCTGTTCGAAGATTCTTCCATCAAGCCACTACGCCACGAGCCAATAAACAAGCGGCTCTCCAAGGCACCATCGCTACGAGCCAGTATCCATAAGTGTGCCGGCACAGGCGCTGGTGAATTCGCGATACGCTACACTAACCACAAATATTACCAGGGAGCTGCAATGGAACAAGAATCGAATGGCAATCCGGCGTCGGCGTTGCCGTTTGTCTTCAGCGGCAAAGGCGCGGAATATTTCAGCATCTGGATCGTCAATGTCGCGCTAACGATCATCACGCTCGGCATTTATTCCGCGTGGGCCAAGGTGCGCAAGCTGCAATATCTTTATCGCAACACGTCGCTGGCCGGATCGAGTTTCGATTATCACGGCAATCCGATGGCGATTTTGAAGGGGCGATTGATTGCCTTCGGTGCGCTGGTCGGCTCCCAGCTTTCGTTGCAATTCGCGCCGATGATCGGCATCGCTTTGCTGATCCTGCTCGGAATTATTTTTCCCTGGATGATCAAACGCTCGCTGCAATTCAAATTATTTAACAGCAGCTACCGCGGCTTACGGTTTGGCTTCGACGGCGATACCGGCGGCGCGTATCGAGTATTTTTAGGACTGACGGTCGCAGCCAGCTTCATCGGATTTTTATGGCCCTACACCCATCAGCAAATCAAGAAATATCAACACGACAATAGCCGTTATGGGCAAACCAAGTTTAGTTTTTCAGCGACGGCTAAACAGTATTACAAAATCTACATGATCGCGGGATTGTTGGGATTGATTGCGTTGTTCTTGATTGGTGTTTTGGTCGGCGGCGCGATTTTTCAAGGCATGATGTCAACGCAACCAGGACCGCGATCGCCCTTTGCAGCCATTCTTCCGATCATTTTCGTTTTTCTGTTTTTTGCGGTGTATCAAATAATCGTCGGGCCATTTATTCAAGCGCGCTTACAAAACGTCGTGTGGAATAACACCCAGCTCGGCGAACATATATTCGTCAGCAACGTGTCGGCACGCAAACTCTTTGCCATCACCTTCACGAATTTCATTTTGATTATTTTGACGCTGGGGCTTTACAAACCGTTCGCGACGATTCGCTTGTTACGTTATCGCTTGGAGACAATGGCCTTCGTGCCCCATGGTTCGCTGGAAGATTTTCTGGCGGGGCAAGCACAGCAACAGAGCGCGACCGGCGAAGAAACGGCGGAGATGTTTGATGTTGATATTTCGTTTTAGTCAGATCGATTTCTATGACGCCTAAATGAATGATGTCATTCCCGCGAAAGCGGGAATCCATTTTGTAGTTGAAGGTCACCATGGGTCCCCGCTTTCGCGGGGACGACACCCTGGGTGGATTGAGTCATGATTCAAGCCAACTACTTCGACGGCAAAAGCGCAACACGCCACGTCGTCACGCTCATCGTCAGCGGCGATCGCGCCCGCATCATCGGTGACGGCATTGCGCGCGACGAGCCACTCGCCAGCCTGCGCGTTTCCGAGCCGATGGGCAGCGCACCGCGGCTGATTACGTTTGCCGATGGCGCGATTTGCGAAGTAACCGATCATGCCGGGTTGAACGAAATACTCGCGCAAACCGGCTACCAAGAAAAAGCCGTGGTGCGTTGGCAGCAAAACGGTGCCTGGGTGATCGGCGCGCTATTGTTTAGCATCGCGATTGTTTGGGGCGCTTATCGTTTCGGGTTGCCGGTGTTTGCCGACGCGATCGCGCAACAATTGCCGGAAAAATCTATCGCAAAATTGGGGGAGCATGTGTTGGAGTCGCTCGACGAATCGGTGTTTAAACCGAGTGAATTACCCGACGCACGGCAAAAAGAAATCATCGCCGGGTTCGAAAAATTATTGCCGCCGAACGGCAAAAAAGTCTCGCACACGATTCGTTTTCGCAACAGCCCGCAGATCGGTGCGAACGCGTTTGCGCTGCCGTCCGGCGATATCGTGATGACCGACGAACTGGTTGCGCTGGCCAAAGACGATCGGGAAATTCACGCGGTGCTCGCCCATGAATTAGGCCATTTGGACCAGCGCCATAGCTTACGGCAATTGTTGCAAGGAACCATCGTCGGCTTGGTGATAAGCTGGTATGTCGGCGATGTCAGCAGTATTTTAGCGAGCGCGCCGGCGGCGATTTTGCAGGCGCGCTATTCGCGCGATTTTGAGCGCGAGGCCGATGCTTATGGCGCGGCGCTGCTCAAACACAACCACATCTCGCCGGGCTATCTTGCGAATATGTTGGAGCGTTTGGAAAAAGCCCACGGCGGCGGCAAAGACGACGAAGGCAGCGATTATTTTTCCACGCATCCGGGCACGCAAGAACGCGTGCGCGTACTTCGCGAGCAATAATGGCACCGAGCCAGGACCCGCGTGGATACTGCCTCGCAGGGCATGCCTCGCCACTGGGCAAGCGGGAAGCGCCTGCTGGCACAGATCATTTTAGGAAGGTTCAATCGACATGAGCGACCTATTTGTCAGTTACGCCAGCGCCGATCGCGAACGTGTCGCCGCGCTCGTGCAGCGCTTGGAGCAGCTTGGTTTTTCGGTGTGGTGGGATCGCGATATCGCGCACGGGCAAAACTTTCATCGCGTTATCGAGCAAGCGCTGGATCAGGCGAAATGCGCGATTGTAGTTTGGTCGGAAAAATCCGTCGATTCGGAATGGGTCGTCAACGAAGCATCGAGCGCGCATAAGCGTGGCGCGATGGTGCCGGTGTTGATCGACGCGGTGGAAGCGCCGCTGGCGTTCCGTCATTTACAGACGGCTGATTTGCGCGACGAAAATCCGAATAAGGAGCGCGAGTATGAAAAGCTCAAACGCAGCGTGCTGCAAATTGTCGGAACCACGAAAAGCGCGCCCGTTATTTCTCGCGCGCAAATGAAATCTAAAACGTTCTGGCAAACGCCGATTGGCTGGGCGGTTGGCGCCGGTGTGTTGCTACTGGGCATTGCGGCGTTGCTGGCGGTGCTGAAACAAATCGGGTGGTTCGATCCGGCGCCGGCAGCGACAACGCAAAGCGCGCCACCGCCGGTTGCGCAACCGAACGCAGCAGCGAACGATTCCGCGAGCGTTCCGGTAGCCGCGCAAGAGAAAGTGACCGCGAAAGCGTCATCGCCGGAACGCACCAATCTGCTCGATCCGGAGAACGGCGCGCAAATCGTCGCCGCCGGCGAAGAGGGTTGGCGCACGATTCTTGAAACTCAAGCGCTTAAGTGCACGATTCTCAGCAAGCAATCGTTCGCGATTATTGGCTTGCGCAAGGAGCAGCCGACGACCATCGCCGCGCTCGCGGTGCACGTCGAGGCACAGTCAAGCGATAACGTAAAGCTAATTGCGCTTTTTGTGGCGGATCAGGAACGCGGGCCGTTCAAGAAAATCGGCGAGTTCGACATTCCGAATCACAAAAATATGCGTGCGCCGTTTCATGAGTTCGAATTTGAACCGGTAACGGCGCGCTATGTGAAATTGCAAATCGTGAGTTTTACTTTCGACTACGGACCGAACGGAAATGTCTGCTCGATGCAGTTGTACGGCCCGAAATAAGAATTCCCGTGAGGGATTATTTCAAATCGAGAAAATCGAACAAGCCCGCTTCGCGGAAATCGTTGGCGTGGCGCAGCCGGTTCGACAACATGCGCGCGACTTCTTTGAGCACGGCGATCGCCAAACGCGGATGGTTCGCGGTTAAGCGCTCGAAATTACTTCGCGTCAGCGCGGCGAACATGGAATCGTGCAACACCAAGCACGTCGCCGAGCGCGGTAAGTTTTCGACCAACGCCATTTCGCCGAAGGTTTTGCCGCGATCGAGAATCCCCAACGTCGCGCCGTCGACCGGATCGCCGCGATACACATGCACCATGCCTTCGACGATAAACAGCATTGCGTCGCCGATCTCGCCTTCGCGAAACACGATGGTATCTTCCAGCGCGACATAGGCGCGCATGTAGTGCGCGATGATTTCCACGTCTTCCGGCGGTAAGCCGCGGAACAATTTCACCAACACCAAAATATCCGGCCGGGCACGCAAAATCGGCGCGAAATCGCCGAGGTCGTCAATGGTGGAGAACTGATCGAAGGATTGAACCATAGCAGCGGTCTCGTTTGCTTTCTTAGTGGGCGTTGCGAAAGTATATCGCGATTGGCAGCGCTGTTTAAGTGCTCTTTAGCTTGGCAAGAAACCGATTGCGAAACTTCGCGACTTTCGGCGCGATGACAATTTGGCAATAACCTTGCTCGGGATTATTGACGTAGTAAGTCTGGTGATAATCTTCGGCGGAATAAAACGTTTGCGCCGCGGTGACTTCGGTAACGATCGGGCTATCCCAGACGCGCTCGCGAGTGAAATCGGCGATGGTCTCCTTGGCGACGCGCTGTTGCTCGGGCGAATGGTAAAAAATCGCCGAGCGATATTGTGTGCCGGCGTCGTTGCCTTGGCGATTCAACGTGGTCGGATCGTGAATGGTCAGAAATACTTCGACGATTTCGCGGAACGAAATAATGGTGGGATCGAAACGGACTTGAATCACTTCCGCGTGGCCGGTGTTGCCGGAGCACACCTCGCGATAGGTCGGATTCGGATTTTTGCCGCCCATATAACCCGAGACGACGTCGCTGACGCCACGCAATTCGTCGAAAATGACTTCAACACACCAAAAACAGCCGCCGCCCACCGTCGCGACTTCACTGCCGTCCACATTAGCTTGTATCATTTATCTTTTACCTACCGAGAATGACTTAATGAAGCGCAGTTTACAACAGGTTAAAGCGTTGACGTTCGATGTCTTTGGCACGGTCGTCGATTATCGCGGGTCGATTATTCGCGAAATGCGCGCGTTGGCAGAACGAAAAAAATGGCACGTCGATCCCGCCGAGTTCGCCGACGCTTGGCGCGATGGTTATCAGCCCGCTATGCATCGCGTGCGTACCGGTGAATTGCCGTGGCTAACGATCGATCAATTGCATCGCATGATCCTCGAAGATTTGCTGAAAAAATTCAAACTCGCGGGGCTGAAAGAGGCCGAGATAAACGATTTGAATCGCGTTTGGCATCGCTTGAAACCCTGGCCCGATTCGGTGCGCGGGTTAAAGCGCCTTAAAACTAAATTCATCATCTCACCGCTGTCGAACGGCAACGTATCGCTGCTGACCAACATGGCGAAATTCGGTGGCCTGCCGTGGGATTTGATTTTATCGGCGGAACTGGCAAAGCACTATAAGCCGGACCCGGAATCCTATCTGACCGCCGCGCGCTTGCTTGATTTGCCGTCGGAACAGGTGATGATGGTCGCCGCGCACAAGGACGACCTGGATCACGCCGCGAAAACCGGTATGCAAACCGCCTTCGTGACGCGGCCGAAAGAATTTAATCCGGATCGACATAACGACCTTAAATACGAAAAGCGTTATGGCGTTAACGCCAGCGATTTTGTCGATCTGGCCGAACAATTGGGCGCTTAGCTTTCGCCGATCGTCGAAAAATTTTACACTGCAATTCAAGCAATTAGCGTGATTTTTGTCAAAGACGTTTTGATGAGAATTTTTAACTAATTGTTTTATATAACCAATAAATTTTAATATTGACTTATCTTGGAAAGCCGCTCTGGGTGCGGCTTTCCAATGCTTCGGCTCGAAGAATCCCATGAATAAAGGCTCTCCGGCCAACGTCTTGATCGAAACTGTGGCAATGGCACTGTCGGAAAACATTACAAAAAGCTGTCATTTCTTCCAGGTCAGTCTGTTTACTATTTAATAACTATATGATTAATTTTAATAATAAAGTCTTAGGCCTGCATATTGCTTAAACCCAGATAAGAATAAGTTTTATTTAAAATTGCCGTACGAGGGTTAAATGGCTGATAAGTTTTCTGGCTGGCATGTGTTTACGCGCGTGTCAGAGAGGGTTTTCGTTGCATCAAACGGCAGGTCCGTCGTTTGTTTTCTGCGCAACACAATTAATACCATTAGCGGTTTTAATGCGGCTGATCGTTTTACGATCAGCCGGTTTTGCACGCCTATTCAGTTCGGTTTGCAACAGATGAGTGTTGCCGCCGACTAAAGTTACCTTGTCCTTTCCTTGAGGTCTTGGGCGGCGCGAGCCGCCCGCTTTTTTGGTGCTATGATTTTGCGAACGCACCCTACCGGCCTTCTTACCTTGTTGACCAAGATTAAATTTTCGCTGGCGCTCCTACTCTTTGTTGCGCTGGGCACTTTTTTCTATGGCGTCCCGCGCTATGTCGACCAAACCCACAACAAAACCACCGGCGCGAAAACGTCCGCGCCGAAAACGGCAGATTTGCACCAACGCCTGATCGTCGCCGATCTGCACGCCGACAGCCTGCTGTGGGATCGCGATTTGCTCAAAGAAAACGACTGGGGTCACGTCGATATTCCACGTTTGATCAAAGGCAATATTGCATTACAAGGCTTTGCTGTCGTGACCAAAACGCCGCGCGGCCTAAACATCGAGCGCAACAGCGCGGCTACCGACAATATTCGCCTGCTCAGTTTCGCACAGCGTTGGCCGCCGCGCACGTGGACCAGCCTGCAACAACGAGCGCTGTATCAAGCGCAAAAGCTGCACGATTTCGCCACGCGCTCGAAGGGTGCCCTCGTGGTGATCAAGTCCAGCGCGGATCTTCAGGCATACCTCGTCAAACGCCGCACTCAGAGCGGCGTTACAGCCGGGTGGTTAACGATCGAAGGTGCGCATGCGCTGGAAGGCGAACTGGCCAATCTTGATTCGCTTTATGCGGCAGGATTTCGCATGATCGCCCCAACCCACCTCGCCGACAGCGAAATCGGCGCGTCCGCCAGCGGCGAAAGCCAGCGCGGGTTGACCGAGCTCGGCGAGAAATGGGTCGCGGAAATGGAACGGCGCAGCATGATCATTGATCTCGCTCACGCGTCAGCGCAGACGATTGATGATGTGTTGCGTTTGTCGACTCGCCCAGTGATCGTTTCCCATACGGGCGCGAAAGGCACGTGCAATAACAACCGCAATCTCAACGACGAGCAAATCACGCGCATCGCGAGTAAGGGCGGGTTGATTGGCGTCGGCTTCTGGCAATACGCAACCTGCGGAGCGGACATTGCGGCGATCGTCAAAGCCATTCGCTACGTGGTTAACGTCGCGGGCATCGAGCACGTCGCGCTCGGCTCCGATTGGGACGGTTATGTTGCCACGCCGATTGACGCTGCTGGCATGGGCGCGATCACGGCCGCGTTGGAAAAAGCCGGATTTGATGAGGCCGCAATCCGAAATATCATGGGTGAGAACACCATTCGTTTTTTGCTCCGCGCGCTGCCTTAACCTACCAGTAAGTCATTACGAGCTGCCTGTATTGGCGCGGCCGATACTGCTCATGGACCATGAACAGCGTAAACGTTGGCGTTGTAGGGTGGATCAAGCAAAGCGGATCCACCGTGGCGAACGTTGTTCGCCGATTTTTTTCGCCCATGGTGGATCCGCTACGCTTGATCCACCCTACCTTTGAAGGTCGGTTCATGGAAAGCTGCCTGTATCGGCGCTGCCGACACTGCCCATGGACCATGAACCGCACAGGTCTCAAACCGAAG
>JANOGO010000311.1:0-24921 GCA_031406045.1 Pseudomonadota bacterium | reverse complement strand
ATGTCGGCTCGGGCACGGTGTGCGTCAGCGAGGGCGCGCAAATGTTGAGATTTGGCTTGGAATAATGTTCGTTGAGCGTCGAGTACATCGAGAAAATTGAACTTGCCCAACTCGAAGCCCCTTAGTGCGACGTCGTAGGCGCTTTGCGCACCGGGCAACACGTCACGCTGCAGGGTTTCCACTTCGCTGCGAGCCGCGCGTAAGCGTTCGTTGGCTTGCTGGACTTCGCTCGACAGTCGAATTTGCGTGGCCGCCAGTTCATCGCTGGCCTTGTCGGTGCGCTTCAACGCTTCGAGTTGATTGCCGCGATTGCTGTCGAATACCGGGATCGGAATCGACACACCCAGCAGGAGTTGATTACGACCCAGCTGCTCCGACCGGATGGCGCCGAGGCTGACAGTCAAATCGGGCGTTCGCTTGGCGCGTTCGATGTCCTCGAGCGACTTTCGACGTTGTATTTCAATCTTCGCTCGTTTCAGGTGCGGTGACTCCGCCAGCCGTGCGTTCAAACTTTCAGCGGAAGGCAACACTGGCAGCGGCTCCAGACGTCCATCCGCGCGCTCGAAACGCGGTGAGGGATTACCCCAGGTCGATCCGAGCCGTTGACGCGCAGTGCGCAACTCGCTTTGCGCCAGCGATAGATTTAAGCGTACGTTCGCTTCGGCAACGCGCGCTTTGGTTTCCTCAAGCGGGGGTACTTTACCCGACGCCACTCGCTTGGCAGCAACCTCCGTCGCCCGTTTGGCGAGATTGGCAACGTCTTTGGCGAGCTGAACACGTTCTTGTGCCGATAACACATCGAAGAAATTCGCTGCAACAAGCGCGCGAACCTCCGCGCGTCGAAGATCTAGTTCCACCACCGCAATATCGCGTCCTCGCACGGCCGCATCCAGTCGGGCGGAGCGTTTGCCGCCCAATTCGATCAGTTGATTGAGCTGCAACGTTGAGGTGCGGGTTTCTTTGCGCAGATACTCCTGCAAGAACGCTAATTCCGGATTGGGCTGCACCGCACCTTGAATGACCGCGCCTTCGGTTGCTTGCAGCTCACGAACCGCGACGGCAAGATCGGCGTTAGACCGTAACGCCCATTCTTCGGCCAAGGGCAAGGTAATAATTCCCGAATCGTCGATACGGCCGCTCGCCGTGCTTGGCGCGACGTTTGTTTCCGCGACCGGCGCCGACGCAGAAATACTGAGTAGCGCCGCAACGCCAAACAGCCAAAAAATTTTGTCGAATGTAAATTGAGCCATTGAATCTCCATAGCTAGTCCTCTGCTGAGGACAGAAAAAGAATTCGGCAAGGCACGTGCGTCAACGACGCAAGAGGTACTAACAAGAACTAATTAGACTGGCTGCCTCGCCGCTTAAGCGAGGCCGGACCATTTCGGACGTTCGGGTTTAGCGGAAAAGAAGGTGAGATGGAACGATGCTGCGGGGCGCAATACGCAATTTGAACCGTCGAAATTCAAGTCGGCGATTCCGCTGCACAACACGATTGAGTCGGCAACATGGCCGGCTCCGGAATCTAAATCGAAATTGCTGGTATCAGTGCCATCGCTGGGTTCGATTGTTTTAGTCGATGAATCGTGCTCGTGCGCGTGGTGGCCGAAGTGATCCGACATCGCTTCACCTTCGTGCTCACAATAAGCAGCAACCGCGCCCCAGGCAAGCTGGAGCGGCACCACAAGCATCAGAAATACGATAAAGCGCCTTAGCATGGTCGAAAGCTTAGCAGCGTTAGATAGCGAGCGTCCAGCGAATTCTCAATAAAATTTTAAGGCCGTGGCCAGGAGCCGCATGGATATTGCCTCCCAGCCATGCCTATGCCGGGAGGCAAGCGGGACGTGCTTGTTAGGCCGATTGATCTTTCTTTTCCATCGCCCGCTTATGCGCCATCAAGCCCATCAAGCGCCGGTCGCGCCATTTCGACCGAGCGCCGATGTCCGCCACTTGCATATATTGACGTCGTTCCTTTTCGATTTTCGCGAGTAACTCGTCACTCCAGGGTCGCGCGTTGGATTGTTCCGAGCGATCCATTTCGTAAATCATCGGGCCGAAACGGCGCGAGTAATCGGCGATGCCGCCCGGCGCGTTGAGATCTCCCACTTCGAACGGGCCGATGAACGACCAACGCAAACCGAGCCCCTCTTTTAAACACTTGTCCAAATCTTCCACGCCGACGTAACCGTCGTCGACCAAGCGATACGCTTCGGCCATCAACGCCCATTGCAAGCGGTTGAGAATAAATCCCTGGGTTTCTTTTTTCATCATGATCGGTTTTTGCCCGACCGCGAGCATCAAGTCGTAGGTACGTTTCGCCACGTCAGGCGAAGTAAACGCGGCGGGCGAGACTTCCACCAGCGGAATCAAATACGGCGGATTCACCGGATGGGCGACGAGGCAGCGATGACGCCCTTTGACTTCGGTCGCAAATGCGGAGGTCATGAATGTCGACGTCGAACTGGCGAGAATGGTATTCGGCGCGGCGGCGGCGTCCATGTCGGCGAAAATTTGCTTTTTGATGTCGACATTTTCCAGCGTGCTTTCTTGCGCGTAAGCGGCGCCGTCCAGCACTTCTTTCAGCGATTTCGCCGCCGTCATCCGCGCGCGAATCACGCTTGGCGCTTCGGCAAGCAAGCCGAATTCTTGTAAATCGCCAAGACTGCTCTCGACAGTCTCAAGCGATTTGGCAACGGTATCGGGGTTGGAGTCGTAAAGCATGACCGGATAGCCGGCACGTGCGAACACGATAGCCCAGGCGCGGCCAACCAACCCGGCACCGACGATTGCGATTTTTTCCATGCGTAGAGTCTCTGAAACGGAGTAAGTCAGTAGTTTAAATCAGGCAATCAAATTCCGCACGCAAACCAATTTATGCGCGACACGACAGGCTAAGCGTGGCCTAAGTTTATCGCCGTAGAATCACCTACGATATTTTTCCCAAGGAATTGGAACATGATCAAACAGTTCCTACCGGCGCGTTTCCGGTCTTTTTTTTGGATTGCGCTGATTTTCATCGCGGTCAATACCGGCGTTCGTATTTTGCTTGCCTTGCTGGAAACCAACGCGCCGCACTCCTTCGCACTATGGCTCACGATTTTTGCGGTTGGATTGTTGTACGATCTGATCGCCACGAGTTATTTGATGATTCCTTTCGCGCTGCTTGCGCTGTGTTTTCCAAAGAGCGCGCGGGGCAACTGGCTTTACGGCGTTACTGTGTCAACGCTCCTCGTTGTCGCACTCACGGGCATGGCCTTTGTCCTCGTCGCAGAAGTATTATTTTGGAATGAATTCACCGCGCGCTTTAATTTCATCGCTGTCGATTATTTGATTTATTCGCGCGAAGTACTCGGCAACATTCGCGAATCCTATCCACTGTGGGCGATTTTACCTGCGCTATTCGGCGGCGCGGCGATGGTGTTTTTATTGATCCGAAAACCGTTCTTTCGGCTCGCCGCCGGAGAAGGTGGCCGATTCGCCACACGCGCCGTCGCAGCAGCGGCAATCATTGCGCTACCCGCAATATCTTTCGCGATGGTTAACGATAATCTGCGTGAATTGCTGGGCGATTCGAGCTCGCGCGAATTGTCGGGCGACGGCTACTACGAATTCATGCATGCCTTTCGCGCCAATGACCTAGACTATTTTTCATACTATTCCGTAACCACTGCGGCCTTGGCGAAATCGACCTTGCAAGGCGAATTTTCCGAGGCCAAATCGAATTCGCATTTCGTCAATCGCGATCTAACGATTGAGCGTGATGTGATTGCCAAAGGACCGGGAAAAAGGTTGAATGTCGTGCTCGTTTCGATGGAAAGTCACGGTGCGGATTTCGTCGGCGCACTCGGCGATACGCGCGGCCTGTCGCCTAATCTCGATCGGCTCGCAGCAGAAGGCATGTTGTTCACACAGATGTACGCGACGGGGTTACGCACCGTGCGCGGCTTGGAAGCGCTAACGCTTTCCTTGCCGCCGACGCCGGGCCACGCGCTGCTGATGCGCAGCAAGAATAAGGGCATGGCGACGCTCGGCGGTGTGTTTAAAGATGAGGGCTACGACGCGCTTTATCTTTACGGCGGCTATAGCTATTTCGACAACATGCGCGATTTTTTCAGCGGCAACGGTTACACCGTGATCGATCGCACGGCGTTAGCGAAACACGAAATCACCCACGAAAATGTTTGGGGCGTCGCGGATGAAGATATGTTTCGCCGCGCGATGAAGGAGTTGGACACCCGCACCGCCGACGGCAAGAAAGTATTCGTACACGTTATGACGACGTCGAATCACCGTCCCTTCACCTACCCGGACAAGCGCATCGATATTGCCTCGGGGCAAAGTCGCGAGGGCGCGGCGAAATACGCCGATTGGGCCATCGGCGCGCTGATCCGCGAAGCGAAAAGCCACGCGTGGTTTGACGATACGATTTTCGTATTCGTCGCCGATCACACATCCCATGGCCGCGGCCGCATGGATTTGCCGCCGGAGAATTATCATATTCCGATGATTATTTATGGGCCGAAGTGGATCAAGCCGGCGACGATCGATTATGTTTCATCGCAAATCGACGTCGGCCCCACCATCCTCAGCCTGCTGAATTTTAGCTACCGCTCGAGTTTTTTCGGACAGGATATTTTGAGCGAAGGCCGCTTCCACCAGCGGGCTTTTATGGCGAATTATCTAACCGTCGGTTATATGGAAAACGGCAAAATTGTCGAGCTCGGGCCGAAACAGAAAGTACGTGTCGTCGACGCCGTTTCCGGAAAACAGTTAACCGCCGGCGTCAACGAAAAAGAATTGATCGACGAAACAATCAGCTATTACCAAACGGCGAGCGCTACGATTTTACAGACTGCGCGGCGCTGACAGCATACGCCACCAGGCAATAGCAGAGCGCTTCTTGAGGGTATTAGTTATCGTCAGCCGCCGTTTTCCGGCGCGGCCGTCTCGATCTCGCCGTCGTCTGACATTTCGACCGGCGTTGCCTGAGCCGCCATCGACGGCGGCGGAGCGATCAGCGGTTCTTGATCCTGTTCCGCAGTTTCATTCGTAAAGGCGACCAGATTTTCCTCTTCGTCTCCAACAACGAAATCCGGATTGGCTGCTGCCACGCGATTTATTGCGATGGCGGTTACGCTCGGAGATTCCGCGTTACTAACATCAAGCGTGGCGGCAAGCGGTTGAACCAACGGCGCGGGTTTAGCCGGCGACGAAATCACCGGCTTGGGATCGGTGGATTCGACTTTCTGTATTGGCTGCGGCAGAGCAGCGGCTAATTGTGTCGCGCTTGGGCGCGGCGGGTTAGTGTTCAGCGCGAGCGCGCGCGGCGCGGCATTCGCTTGGTCAGCGGAAAATGTCTCGAATGCGTCGAACCCGTATAACACGCATGCGATCGTAGCAATGACCAGCGGCGGTAGCGTAAAACCTTTTAAATCCATCGATATATCGTCCAAAAAAATTCCGCAACGAGTCCGGCTGGGAGTCTCGTTGCGGATGAAATTCGTAAGGCTCTACTGAGCATTCAAGCCCTACGGAGGGTTAACGAGTGCGGCAACCGACGGTATCGCTGGCGACGACGGAACCGCGTGCGTTCACAATTTTGCCGGTAACCGCGCCTTGGATGAAGGTTCTCGAAATCGCGGTGGCACCGGCAGCGATATCGTTAGCGGCGCTGTCGAAATCGAATTCAACTTCGTCGCCGACCGTCGGTTTAGCGCCGGATGTCTTGGAATTCGCACCGGAAATCACGATGGCTTTGTAAGCGCCCGTGGCCAAGCCATCGCCATCGACGGAAATTTTCGAGCGATCGGCGCGCTTTTCGCATTTAACGCGAATACCCGCAGCGCTCGCGTCCGTTACGGTCACAGCGAGGACAGCGGCACCGCACAGGGCGGCGAGTAGTGGCTTAAGTTTCATTGCTTGAATCTCCTTGAGGTTAATCAATCCGGGTTGGTATTTACATGGGATTATTTCCCATACAATTGACCTAAGCAAAAGCCGCGCCAGATTCTTGATTAATTCATAACATATTGTTTAATTATAGTTTAATTAATTTTTACGATTGCATTCAATGATCAAAAACGCAATTCGTACCCAATTATGGGAGATTAAACCCACCCAAAGTGGGGGAAATGACACAAATCGTATCAGTGAAGTTTGCAAGGAAACAGAATATAGCATCGCGCCACAAGGCACTATCAGTGCGGTGTTTCAAGCATGATGCCTGGAACACCGCTCTAATACTTGCTCCCAGGGCGGGGGATAAAATTACTAGCCGAGCGTTTCGATATTCCCGCATACCGGCACCGCTTGGCCGGAAATATTTTTACCGGCGTCAGAGCACAAAAATAGAATCGTGATGGCGATATCGTGCGGGCTGACCATGCGGCGCATCGACACATTCGACAGCAAGCGATCGCGATAAGCTTCGAAACTCATGCCGAAGGATTTCGCTTTGGCATCGATCACACGATCGATACGATCGCCCTCGACAATACCGGGCTGAATGCAATTGACGCGAATGTTATCCGGCCCCAACTCCATCGCGAGACTTTCGGTGAAGCCTACGAGCGCAAATTTTGCCGACGAATATGGTGTTCGTAACGGAAATCCCAATCGCCCCGCCGAGGACGATAAATTTACGATGGAGCCGCCGCCTGATTTTTTAAGCGCCGGAACGGCGCGGCGTGTGCAGTAGAAACTGCCGTTCAAATTTACCGCGATGGTCTTGTCCCAATCGGCTGGTGTGACGTCTTCCACTTTCGCGGTAGGGCCGGCGATGCCGGCATTGTTAATCATCACGTCGAGGCCACCGAGAAACTTCAGTGCGGCGTCGAACATGGTATCGACTTGTTTTACGTCGGATACGTCGCAGCGGGTTGCCCCCAACGCCGGATGGGCTTTTGCCATCGTGCTCAGCGCCGCGTCATCGACGTCGCTAATAAAAACTTTCGCGCCATTTTGTAAAAATGTCTCCGCGGTTACTTTGCCGATGCCGCCGGCACCGGCGGTGATGATCACGCGTAGGCCATTTGCGTTTATGTCCATTTTGTTTCTCCTGTCGAGATTTTGAATCTGCTGTTCTGTGTTGCGCCCGCACCTCACCCCAGCCCTCTCCCGCAAGCGGGCGAGGGAGTCAAAATCCCCTCTCCCCAACTTGGGAGAGGGTGCAGGGTGAGGGGTAAGCGCTAATTTCTGCGACGGCCGGAAACTACTCCAGTAACAACCGCCAAAAAAAACGGGCGAGGTCGCCCTCGCCCGTTCGTCAATACAAAAACCAACTCAAATCATTACCACATTGCGACTGGGTTACCTGGGGAGCCCGTGCCGCCCTTAATCTTCAACGGCGACCAAACGAACAAGAACTCGTACACTTTTTCTTTCGCAAGAACCGTCAGATCCAAGTTTTCGATGTTCCAAATACCGCGGCGAGTTTGCATTTCCGTATGGCAAGGAACAGCATAGCCTTCCTCTTCGCCACCGGGTTGCGCATCGTTCGCGGAAGTATCGCCACCGGTCAAGATGATTTTCTTGCTGGCCATCCATTGGCAAGCGCTGATGCCATAGCCTGGCTCGCCGGCTCCGAAGGCCTTACGGCGTGCGGCTTTGTCGTCGGCGGAGAGTTTTTCCCAATCGCCCACGCCCCACAGATTGCCGTGGCCGGTGTGGAGGAATACGCAATCGCCCTCGCCCGGCTCGGCAATGCCCTGAGCCTTGATAATGGCTTGCATATCAGCGGCCGTGATAATGCCCGGATCGCCCGACTTTTGCGGAATCGGCAGTACCTTACCGCCACCTTTATGTGCCATCGCATCAATCAAAACACCGCGGCAAATAAAGGCTTTCTGCGCGACATGCTCAACACCGCAATCGCCCATGCCCATCACGCGGCCACCGGCGCCACGCTCATAACAGTTCTCAGCCAAACGGCCGTTGTACATCATGTTGCCCTTGGAGGTACGCACGCCGATATGGCCCGGGCCGTCGAACTGGGTGGATATCTGACCGATTTCCGTCGTCACCAATTCATCATGATAGATCAACGCATTTTTGCCAAATGGGCCGCCGGTCGGCGTGCCCGGAATGGTCATTTGCCAGCTACGGGGACCGAAGCCGGGAATATCACGGGAATAGGACTTGCCCAGTGTCGTGCTCTTGCCGGTCTTGACCAGCTTCAGCGCCTTCATGACTTTATCCGGCGTCACGCGGTTGATTGCGCCGGCTTTGTCATCGGCGCCGAATTCCGTCGGGAACCATTTTTCGGTTAAGGGTTTGTCGCTCATCGGCGGCTCGTCGGCGAATGCAGTGGTGTAACCCAATGCCAACGCCATCCCGCCCAATAGGGAAATTTTTGCTAATGCTCTCATCACTATCCTCCAGAAGTTGTTTTTACTACTGACTTGAACTGCGTCACACCAGTGATTCGGCACAACGTGCGCCATGCTCGCATATCTGAAATCGCGGTGCAAGTAGTTACGCTGCCCGTCTCGTATGCGCGCGCGCCTCAATATCTCTAGAATGCCTGAAGAGCCGCATAGATATTGGCTTCCAGGGCATTCTTATACCACTGAGGAAAACTATTGTCGTCCCCGCGAAGGCGGGGACCCATAGTGAGATGAAATTTGAGACGCCAAATGGATTCCCGCCTTCGCGGGAAAGACACAACGGGTTGCGACGCTCGTCAGCAATGTGACATCGCTCAACCGCGCAACTTAAATCGCTGGATCTTCCCCGTCGCCGTCTTCGGCAACTCGCTGACGAACTCAATCCAGCGCGGATATTTGAATGGCGCGAGTTTGCCTTTAACATGCTGTTTCAAGATCTCGAACAATTTATCATCAGCTTGCAAACCCGGCTTGAGCACGACAAACGCTTTGGGTTTGATCAATTTATCATCATCCGCTTTGCCTACCACCGCCGCTTCGAGCACCGCCTCATGCGTCGCCAACGCCGCCTCGACTTCGACCGGCGACACATATTGGCCACTGACTTTGAGCATGTCGTCGCTACGGCCGCAGTAGACGTAATAACCCGCCTCGTCTTGCAAATATTTGTCGCCGCTTTTGGTCCATTCTCCGGCGAAGGTTTGCTGGGAACGCTCGCGATTGTTCCAATACAAAATCGCCCGTGTCGGGCCTTTCACGTGCATGTCGCCGATGTTGCCGCGCTTCACCGGCTCACCGTGATCGTCCACCAAGCGTATTTCATAGCCGGGCACGGCTTGGCCGGTGGTGCCGTAACGCACATCGTTCGGCTGATTCGACATAAAAATATGCAGCATTTCTGTCGACCCAATACCATCCAAAATATCCACGCCGAAATGCCGTTGCCAGCGCTCGCCTAAATCTTTTGGTAGAGCTTCGCCGGCGGACGCGCAGCGACGCAAATTTAAATCATCGGCGCGCGGCAAATCGGTGCTGGCGAGCATCGCCGCATATAACGTCGGCACGCCGTAAAACATCGTCGGTTGATGTTTTATCAGCCGCGCGAAAACCGCAGCCGGCGTCGGACGTTCGGCCATCAGAATCGTCGTCGCGCCGACGCTGAGCGGAAAACTCAGGCCGTTGCCCAAGCCATATGCAAAGAATAATTTCGCCGCGGAAAACACAACATCGTTTTCGCGAATCCCTAAGATCGGCTTGCCATATAGCTCTGCGGTCTGCACCAGGCTGGAATGCGCATGTACCGTCCCTTTCGGCGCACCGGTACTGCCGGAAGAATACAGCCAGAAACACATGTCGTCTGCTTTGGTTTCGGCAAACGTTTTCTCGCTTTGTGATTCCGCAAGTAGTGTTGCAAATGATATTTGGCCGGCACCGGCTTTGCCGGAAACGACAACCTGCTGCAAATGCGGCAACCCTTTTTCAATAATCGGCGCAAACAGCGGCAGCAGCGCTTCAGAAACGTACAGCACTTGCGCGCGGCTGTCTTGCAGCATGTAGTCGTAGTCCTGCGTCGTCAGCAATGTGTTCACGCAAACCGGTACCACGCCCGCTTGAATCGCGCCGAGAAACGCGGTTGGAAAATCGATTGAATCATGTAACGCCAGCATGATGCGCTGCTCCTGGGCGAGGCCTAGGCGCCTCAGTCCATTGGCAAAGCGTCCGGCGCGATTCGCTAGTTCGGCGTAGGAGTAGCTGCCCTGGTCATCGATATAGGCTATTTTTTTGCCGCGCTCGCCTTGCAAGTTTCGTTGCAGCAGGTCTGCGGCGGCGTTATAGGAATTCGGAGTAGCCATGCTCAAAAATTATCTATCAAGATTGGAAAGAAATTGGGCCAACTCCGGAGCAAGGGGCGCGGCCAAACGCATCGGCGCTTGGGTGATGGGATGTTCGAAACTCAGAGATGCGGCGTGCAAAAACATACGTTTTAAGCCGAGTTTGGAAAGTTCTCGGTTTAAAGCAAAATCGCCATACTTCTCGTCGCCCAAAATCGGAAAACCCAAGTGGGCGAGATGAACCCGAATTTGGTGGGTGCGCCCGGTTTTCAACTCCGCCTCAAGCAACGAATAATCGGCCCACACTTTGGTTTTGTGAAAAATCGTGTGCGATTCCATGCCGTCCTCATTGACCGAAACCCGCCGTTCGCCTTCACCCGTGACATACTTTTTCAACGCGAGTTTGACGCTTTGCTTTTCATTTTTCCATTGCCCTTTAACCAAGACCTGGTAGCGCTTGTCCGTGTCGCCTTCGCGTAGCAGTTCATGCATGCCCAACAACGCCGCGCGTTTTTTGGCCAACAGCAACACGCCGGAGGTATCGCGATCAAGCCGATGCACCAATTCCAGAAACTTCAGTTCCGGCCGTGCGGCGCGGCAGACTTCGATGGCGCCGGAACTGATGCCGCTACCGCCGTGCACCGCTAAACCGGCAGGTTTGTTCAACGCAAGCAGCGTTTCGTCCTCAAAAATTATTTCGGGCATCGGCGAAAGCCGGGGAAAGCTCGGTTTTTCCGCCGGTTCGGCCAAACGGATCGGCGGCACGCGCAGTTCATCGCCCTCACCAAGCCGCGTGGTGGGCTGGGCTCGCTTGCCGTTGACGCGAATTTCGCCGCTGCGCACGATACGATAGACGTGACTTTTCGGCACACCTTTTAATGTGCGGAAAAGATAATTATCTAAACGCTGCCCGTCGCCCGATTCGGCTACCCGAACGAAAGTCACAGCATTTTTGCCTAAATCCTTCATATTGAATATACTATTGGTTGTCTCGAGCTTATCCGTGCGACCTGCCGCAGCAATTGAACAACAATCCTGCCACTTCTCGCGCGGGCTTCGGAAGACAAGGTTTTTTCGCTCACCTCGATCTAGATCCATCGATCGGCGCACCGGAGTAGTGCTCAAAGCACTCGCTGCGCGATCAAAATCAGATCAGAAAGTAGCGACGTTGTAATAAGTTACGCGCTCGACATACCGGATATTGTATCGGTGTTACGCTGAGTTGATTGCCCTAATTGTGGCATCCCGAACGTAACATCAGTCTTGCAAAAGGCAAGACCAGTTGGCACATCTACATTTAATCGTTACGTTTCATGATCCTTATTTTTAATCTGACGTAATAGACGAGCGGCGCTCACGATAGCGCCAGGCTTGTGCCGACTTTCCCCGACGTTAAGAGCGCGGGAGAGTTAAAAATGAAACGCATGTTGTTTAACGCAACCCAAGCCGAAGAGCTTCGGGTTGCCATTGTTGATGGGCAAAAACTCATCGACCTCGATATTGAATACGCAGGAAAAGAGCAACGAAAAAGCAATATCTATAAAGCAGTCATTACCCGCGTCGAGCCCAGCCTCGAAGCATGCTTTGTCGATTACGGCGCCGAGCGCCACGGTTTTCTCCCCTTCAAAGAAATTTCCCGCGTTTATCTCAAAGGCGAGGACGGCGAATTTTCCCGTTCGCGCATTCAGAGCATATTAAAGGACGGCCAAGAACTCATCGTCCAAGTAGATAAAGACGAACGTGGCCAAAAAGGCGCAGCGCTGACCACTTTTATAAGCCTGGCCGGCCGTTACTTAGTGTTGATGCCGAACAATCCGCGTGGCGGCGGCGTGTCGCGCCGCGTCGAAGGCGACGAACGCACCGAGTTACGCGATGTGATGGACCAAATCGAAGTGCCGAACGGCATGAGCATCATCGCCCGCACCGCCGGCATCGGCCGTGCCGTCGAAGAGTTGCAATGGGATTTGAATTACCTACAACAACTGTATAAGGCGATCGAAGACGCATCGACCACGCAATCGGGCCCATTCCTGATTTATCAAGAAGGCAGCTTGGTGATTCGCGCGATTCGCGATCTGTTCCAGCCGGACATCGGCGAGATTTTGGTCGATACCGACGCGATTTACGAACAGGCGCGGCAATTCATGTCCCACGTGATGCCGGACAACGTCAACAAGGTCAAGCTGCACAAAGACGATGTGCCGTTGTTTTCGCGCTTCCAGATCGAACACCAAATCGAAACCGCCTACCGGCGCGATGTCACGTTGCCTTCCGGCGGCGCGATTATTATCGATCACACCGAAGCCTTGGTTTCCGTGGATGTCAACTCAGCGCGCGCCACGCGCGGCGCGGATATCGAGCAAACCGCGTTTAACACTAATTGTGAAGCGGCGGACGAAATCGCGCGGCAATTGCGCTTGCGTGACTTGGGTGGCCTGGTGGTCATCGATTTCATCGACATGGAAAACCAGCGCAACCAGCGCGAAGTTGAGAATCGCCTGAAGGATTCGCTGAAACACGATCGCGCCCGGGTACAAATGGGCAAGATTTCGCGCTTCGGTTTGCTCGAACTCTCACGCCAGCGCCTACAACCGAGCTTGGGCGAGAGCAGCCACATCCCCTGCCCGCGCTGCGGCGGCACAGGCCACATCCGCGATATCGAATCGTCGGCATTGCATATTCTGCGCATTCTGCAGGAAGAAGCAATGAAGGAATCCACCGCATTACTGCGCGCCCAGGTGCCGGTCGATGTCGGCACGTTCTTGCTGAACGAAAAACGCGCCGATATTCATGCGTTGGAAGCGCGGCTGAAGGTCAGCGTGGTGCTAATTCCGAATCCGAATATCGAAACGCCAAACTACGAAATCGAACGCATTAAGGAAGACGAGTTAGGCGAAACCGAGGTCGACACGCCAAGCTACCGGCTGGTCAGCATCCCGGTTGCGGAAGACCCAACACCATCCGGAAAAGATGCCGACGCCCGCCCGGTTCGCCAACAAGCGGCTGTGCAGGGCATCACACCGGAACAACCGGCGCCAATGCCAGTCGCGCCCACACCGGCGGTTGCCGAGGTGCGTCCATCGCTTATCGGTCGCATTGTGGGCTGGTTCAAGGGCGGCAAGCTGGAAGAAGCGCCGCCGACACCAGCACCGGTCCGGCGTGGCGCGCAAGGCAAATCCGCAGGCGACGCCGAATCGGGCAATCGCAATCAAAATCGTGGCGATCGCAAACCGCGCCGCGAGCGGCCGGAACGGCAAGAACGCCCTGACCGCCAAGAACGGCCGGAGCGCCTGGAGAATCGCCCGCGCAATGCCGAAGGCGGCGAAACCCGAGACAATGCCGAACGCGGTCGTCAGAATCGGCCGCCGCGCCCGCCGCGTCGGCAAGAGCAAAGCGACACTCAAACCGCAGCAGTCCCGGCGATTGTTGCCGACGCCGCCATCGAATCCGCGCCACGCGAGCCCGGCGAAGGCCGCAGCAAACGTGGCCGCCGCGGTGGCCGTCGCGAACGCGGTGAGCGTCAGCATGGCGAGCGCAGCGGCCAGGAGAGTTTGCCGCTGGCAATGAACGATGCCGGTGGAAATGGCGAAGTTCAGAGCGCCTCGTACGAGCCGGCGCAATTTGCCCCTTCACCGCACGTGGCGGAAACCATCCAGGCAGCGCACATTACAGACACTGCGCCGCCCGCGCCAAAAATACAACCGGCACAAGTTCATCAGGAATTCATAGCGGACCGACCCGTTGCGCCCGCCCCGAGCGAATCCTCGCCGCAATACCGGGAACCGGTTCAAGAACATTCCGTCCAAGGCCAGGCCGATGGCAATACAGACCAAAGCGGGGCCCACGACGAGTCCCGGCCACCGCGTAACCCGCGTCGGCGTCGTCAATTCGGTGGCCGCCACGAGCGCCCGCCTTCTGCCGAATTAGTAATCGTCGAGACCGACCCGAATCGCTTACCCGCGACGGAACCGGCTGCCGAGATAGCACTCGATGCGCCGCGCCGCGAACGCCCGCCGCGCCGCACGCGCCACAACGCGCTACCGGCCGAGCCGTTGATGCAAGTGGAAACGCAAAAGACTGAAGGCTAATCTGTGGCTACGCCGATCGATTTTTATTTCGACTTCACCTCGCCTTATGGTTACCTAGCGGCGGAGCGTATCGACGCGCTCGCCGCAAAGTATGATCGGCAGGTTAATTGGCACGCGATTTTGCTCGGATTTATTTTCAAGCAAACCGGGCAAGTGGCGCCGATGGACGTACCGCTAAAGGGCGAATACGTTATTCACGACATGTTGCGCAGCGCGCGCTACCTCGGCATTCCGATCAATTTCCCGACGGAATTTCCGAAAATGACGATCGCCGCGGCGCGCGGATTTTATTGGTTGCAAGACCAAGATGCGGCGCTGGCGAAAAAATTTGCGCTAGAGGTTTATCGTGCGTATTTCCTCGAGAACCGTGACGTCAGCAGCGCCGACGTGATCGCCGATATCGCGCAAACCGTCGGCGTCGATCGTGCGGCGTTCGTCAGCAACGTTCAATCCGATCCGGTCAAAGAACGTTTCAAAAACGAAAGCGACGGTGCCATCGCGCGCAAGGTGTTTGGGTCACCTTATTTTATTGTCGACAACGAACCGTTCTGGGGCGCTGATCGAATGGAACAGTTTGAGCGTTGGTTAAAAACCGGGGGGTTTTAGGTATGATTGATCCGCAAGTTCAGGCATTGCTCGACGCAGCCGCGCGCGCTGAACGCACGCCGATCAACAAATTTCCCCCGGCGGAAGCGCGCATTCAATTCAAAGAGTTGCGTAAAGCACTGTTGCCGCCGACGCCGGAAATCGGATCGGTTAGCGATTTCAACATCGCAGGCCGCCACGGCCCGATTCCGGCGCGCCACTACCGGCCGGTCGGAATAAATCTCGATCAAGTGTTGCCGGTGCTGATTTATTTTCACGGCGGCGGATGGGTGGTGGGCGATTTAGAAACTCACGATGCATTGTGCCGCCAGCTCGCCAATGCCGGCGAATGCGCGGTAATTTCCGTCGACTATCGCATGGGTCCGGAGGAAAAATTTCCCGCGGCGGTTGACGATGCGGAAGATGTCGTACGCCACGTCGCAGAAAATGCTGCTCCGTTAAAAATTGACGCGACGCGTATTGCGCTGGGCGGCGATAGCGCGGGGGGTAATCTGTCCGCGGCGGTGACCATGATTTGCCGCGATAGCAATGGGCCGGCGATTAAATTTCAGTTGCTCATTTATCCGGCGACCGATATGACGATGGCGCATCCATCTCATGGTTTATTCGCCGAGGGCTATAATTTAACGCGCGATTTAATGCTGTTCTTTCGCGATCATTATCTAAACAACTTAGCTGAGATCAAGGACTGGCGCGCCTCTCCGTTAATCGCGAAAAATCACGCGAACTTGCCGCCAGCCTATATTTGTACGGCCGGCTTCGATCCGCTGCGCGACGAAGGCAAAGAATACGCCGACAAACTCGCCGCTGCCGGCGTTGCCGTTCGCTATCATTGTTATGAAGGCATGATTCACGGCTTCATTACCATGACCGGCGTGTTGCGCGTGGCGAATGAAGCGGTTGCCGATTGCGGCGCACAATTGCGCGCGCACCTTAATTAGGCTTCGGACTCCAATCAAAACTGAATTGGCCGAAGCGCCGGCCAATCAGATCAAAGGTTTTTTCCTTCACGTCGCCGCCTCGATCGAGTATCAATGTGTAGCGGCCACCATCGACCTTGACGAAAAATAAGGGTCCCTCCGCTACCGAATCGACAATCGTTTCTAGCGCTTGATTCAGTATCTTCACTTTGATTTCGCCGGGCGCAGTAGGCTGATGGTCTACTGAGAAAAATAATTGCAAGCCATAGTCAGGCCCACGTTTTTTCATTGCAGCGGCATCTTCATCGCTCACGCCACCCGTCAAATAAGTCGTGTGCTCAAATTTTTTCGGCTTCGACAACTCCTCGCCGAAGGCTACTTGGCTGACCGTAAACACAATACTCATCGCAAACATTGAAACAATTTTTTTCAAGACATTCTCCTAGGCACATTGATGGCTATTGTATCCGTTTAGGAAGCTCTGATTTATTTGGAGTTCTAAGCAAGACACGGCGCGAAGGAAAAATTGTGACGCAGCCTATGTTTGATAGGTGAGGAACAATTTTTCCTGAGCCAGACAAACAGCCGCGACGAAATCGGAATAAAGCATAGCTTCCTTAACGCAGCCCCGGCATCAGCGTTGTCAAACCACTGACGAAAATTTCCACCGCAACAGCGGCGAGTAGCAACCCCATAATTCGCACGGCGATATTGATCCCCGTCTTGCCGAGCAAATCCGTGATCGGTGTTGCGACGCGCAGCGCCGCCCAAGTGAGCAGCGCGACGGCGACGCAGCATAATGCAATCAGTGACAGGTGAACGATACCGGTACGTTCCGTCGCGTAAATGATCGTGGTAGAAATTGCACCGGGGCCGGCCAGCAACGGTATCGCCAACGGAACAACCGCCACACTGGCTTTTTCAACGGCCTCTTCCGCCTCCTCCGGTGTTTGCCGGGTTCGCATCGGCATCGCTTGCATCATCGAAATCGCCATTAGCAAAATTAAAATCGCACCGCCTACTTTAAACGACGCAATGGTGATGCCAAAAAAATCGAGTAGCATTTGCCCGAGCAGCGCCGAAACCACCAGTACGATCGCGACGGCGATGGCCGCGCGCTTCGCAATCCGACGTTGCTCGGCAGGTGTTTCAGTGCCGCACATCGCGACAAATAATGGAATAGTTCCTACCGGGTTCACGATCACCAGCAACGCGATGAACGTCTTGATGTAATCGCTAATGACCATCACCGGCTTGCGGATTCGCCGCGATGCTGCGCCATCAAATCCTGAAGAAATCCATGGGCGGCGTCTTCGACCAGATCGAGTACCAACTCAAATCCTTGTGGGCCGCCATAGTAAGGATCGGGGACTTCTATTAGCTCCGCTTTGTGTGCGTAATCTAAAAACAGCGCAAGCTTTGCCCTTGTTCCGTCAGGAAGGATGGCATTCAGATCGCGCAAATTCTTTTTGTCCATCGCCAGAATGTGATCGAACTCCAGAAAATCCTGCGGTCGTACCTGGCGCGCTTTAAGGCGTGAAAGGTTATAGCCGCGCTTGAGCGCCGCTTGCTGCGCGCGTCGATCGGGCGCATCGCCCTTCTGAAAATCGCTGGTACCGGCGGAATCGACTTCGATTTGCATCGACAGTCCTGCTTCTTCGACGACGCGGCGAAACACACCCTCGGCAGTGGGCGAGCGGCAAATATTTCCCATGCAAACAAACAATACTTTGATCATAACTTGATGTTAATTGAGAGCGTCAAAATAACAAGGATGCTATTTTAGCGGACTGGCCGCATCGGTTTCTCGATAAAATAGAATAATGCTCGATAAATTTTTAAACTGATACGATCGTTTTCAACCTTAAGAAACCGAAACGACTATGTTTGCACAACCACAGACCACCGACGAGCGCCAAGCGTTTTACCGGCAAATCGATCGCCACCATCTCACGCCATTGTGGGAAGTGCTCGGCGATCTGGTCATTCCGCAGCCGAATTCGCCCTGCGTTCCGGCGCTATGGCAATACGCGACGCTGCGCGAACACTTGCTGAAATCCGGCGAGCTGATTACCGCAAAAGAAGCTGAGCGCCGCGTGCTGATCCTTGAAAATCCTGCGTTGCGCGGCCAATCGTGCCTGACCAATACGCTTTATTGCGGGCTGCAGTTGATCCTACCCGGCGAAACCGCGCCGACCCATCGCCACACGCAATCGGCGCTACGTTTTGTCGTCGAGGGCGAAGGCGCTTACACCGCCGTCGATGGCGAGCGCGTCACGATGCATCCCGGCGATTTCATTATCACGCCGTCGTGGGCATGGCACGATCACGGCAATCCCGGCGCTGTGCCGGTGATCTGGATGGACGGCCTGGACATTCCGTTAATCCGCACACTCGACGCCGGGTTTGCCGAGCGTTATCCCGACGAAATCCAACCGGCAACCAAACCCGACGGCGAATCATCGCAACGCTTCGGCATGAACATGCTGCCGGTCAATTACACCGCGGCCTCGCGCACCAGTCCGATATTTTGCTACCCCTATGAGCGCAGCCGAAACGCGTTGGAGAAACTTGCGCGCAGCGGCGCGATCGATCCGGTCGACGGCGTAAAAATGCAATACACCAATCCTGCTACCGGTGGATTCGCGATGCCGACTATCGGCACATTTATTCAATGGCTGCCGCGTGGTTTTCGCGGCGAATCGGCACGCGTGACCGACGGCACGATCGTTCACGTCGTTGAAGGATCAGGCCGCTCCGTTATCGCTGATCAGTCTTTCCAGTGGAATGCGAAAGATATTTTCGTCGTTCCATCGTGGGCGCCGTGCCGCCACGAAAGCGATACCGATGCCGTGCTATTTAGTTTTTCCGATCGGCCGGTGCAACAAGCGCTGGGGCTGTGGCGCCGAGATCAATGAGCAAAGCCTTCACCAAAGAAAACGATAGCGCGCCGGAAGAAGAAGACGAGGATATCGTCGCCCCGTTGCCGACCGGCAGCAAAAATTACATGACGCCAAACGGCCACGCGCGCCTGCGCGAAGAGTTCGATCAACTTTGGAAAATCGAGCGGCCGAAATTAGTTGAAATCATTCACTGGGCTGCCTCGAACGGCGACCGTTCGGAAAACGGCGATTACATCTATGGCAAACGCCGGTTACGAGAAATCGATCGACGCTTGCGTTACTTGAGCAAGCGCTTGGAAAATGCCGAGGTCGTCGATCCTGCCATCCGCGAAGACACCGACCAAGTTTTTTTCGGCGCGACCGTCATGGTCATTGACGATCAAAAAGAAGAAGCCACCTTTACGATAGTCGGCATCGACGAAGCCGACCTCAGCAAAAATCATATCTCGTGGATATCGCCGATGGCCCGCGCGCTGATGAAAGCGCGCGAAGGCGATACGGTCATGCTGGCGACGCCGGGTGGGCGGCGCGAGATGCAAATATTGGAAGTTCGTTACGAGACGGTTTGAAAGCCGACGTAGGGTGCGCCCAGCGCACGCTGACTAACTCGCCAATTCACTGCAAAGCAAACAGAAAATGTAGGGTGCATTCATGCACCGTTCGAAGCCTACGAGGGCCGGTGCGTAAACGCACCCTACGTTACCTACGCCACGAGCCGCGCTGAGCTTACCTCTCAGCGAGGCATGGCCTGAGAGCCAGTATTCATGCGCCTCTCAGGGCATGTGTTTGAAACAATCAAAGCAACTCCGGCGAAATCACCGCATGTAACAACGTCTCCATTTCCATACCCTCGCCTCTTGCGCGGAACCACCAAATCGCACCTTTTTTGATTTGGCCGTCGGCTTCCTTTCCGGTCAACAAAAGCGATGCGACTTGACCTAACGTTGGCTGATGGCCGACGACGATGATCGTGCTTTCACCCGTTGGCCATCCGGCGAGCTCGATCACATCTTGCGCGGAAGCGCCCACGGCAATAGCAGATGAACTATCAAAATCGTTGACCAGCGCTTGCGCGGTTTGTTGCGCGCGCAGCGCGGTGCTCGCGACCACGTGCACCTTGCCCTTCACATGCTCGCGTAGCCATTTCGCCATCGCGCGCGCCTGACGCTGGCCTTTGCTCGTGAGCACCCGGCCTTCGTCGGGTGTGGTATTTTCCGCATCGGCGTGACGCCATAAAATCATATCCATATCGTTTCACCAAAAAGTTTGCTGTCGAAGAAACCGGTTTTGCGCTTGCGGTAAATGGGCCAAATTGCCATGGCTTATTCCTATCACCCAAGCTTGGATGATGTTCGAAGCCTCGATCACTTTTTCGTCCGTCACTTGCGCCAGAATTGTTATCGTCGTCGCGGTGTCGTTCAACACACCGAGAATCGTTTGCAAATTCGCTAATTCCTGGATGTAAGGCTTGCTGCGTTTCGCCGGAAACAGCGGCGAGAAAAACTCCGCCGCGTAACGCAAGCGCTTGCCGCTGATACGCACGCGATGACGCTCCTCCGCGCTGAGTTCGATTAAGTGTTCGGCGCGGCGCATGAGTTGTTTGCGATGGCGTTTCAACGCAGAACGAGCGAATTCGGGAAGCAGCATCGCCCCATTAATTTCCGGGAGGTCCATCGGCTGACGCGACATGGCGACCAGCCACGCGCCGATGTCGAGCAACAATCGTTGATACCGAGCGGATTGTAGTGCCGCGCGACTGGCTGTGTTGGCCGCATCGCGCAGCGCCGCAATTCGCTCGCGAATCTGCGCCAATCCCGCTTGGTTCGGGTAAACAACCATGACCGGCGGCAGCGTTTCTTCGAGGAAAACATCGAGATCGCGCGTGCTCCCAAGTTGCCCGCCGAGCCAGCGCAGTTCTTCCACGATCGGCGTCGCGATGCCGACATCCAGATGGTCAGAGAAAAGTCGAATCGCCGTGCGCAAGCGCCGGATCGCGACGCGCAGTTGATGCAAAAATTCAGCGTCCTCGCCTATCGCGCAACCGACTTCATTCGCCGTTAGATGTTGCATGCATGCGGTCGCGATCGCGATAAATCCTCGCTGCGCGCTCATGTGCTTATCAAGCGGCGCCTGCTTGGCCTTAACGGGCTGCGAGGCAGCGCCGAGGGCCAGCACAAAACCACGCGCGGCCTTGCTATCGTGCGCGAGCGTTACGCTTACTTGCTCAAGCAGCGAACGCACGAAATTGAAAAGTGCCACTGGATCACCCGCGATCATTTCGAGTTCTAGCTCGCTGATCAGCGCTTCGTTGCTACCGGCGATGATCTTGCCGCGATCGATTGCGAACTCGCATTGGGTGCCATCGTGCAATTGCAGTACACGACTTAGTCGAGTGAAATCGGTAATGAAAGCCGGCTGTAACGCAGCGCCGTCGAGTGTCTTTTCCAGTAAGGATTTCAGCTTCTCGTCCTCAAGTCCGCTGAAGTCGAGTGTATTCGGCAGGGTTTCCCTTTCCCACTCGGGACGTTCGTGCAATCCGGCGATGACGCGGCCTTCGGTCTTAATTGTTTGCAGCCATTTATCGCCGATTTGGCGCAGACGCACCGCAATGCCAAGGTCGCGTAGGCGATGATCCGCCGTGTCGTAGTAGGTGTTGACCAGCCGCCGGCTCGGCAGTTTTTTTAACGTCACCGCATTCAATAGCGGCAATCGCAACAAGCGCCAAATGTCGAGCTCGCTAATCTGGAGCTTGAGTTCGATCTCGTTGCTCATCGTATTCTCAAAGGGACTTGGCCAAGTCGGCGATCAGGCTTTCCTGAGCGCAATGTACTTTGCCGCGGCGTTTTACTTTGCGGTGATAGTCACCATCCGACGTCATTTCCCACGTCTGACCGTTATCTTTTAAATACGGCATCAAACCTTCATCGATGACGCGCCGCTTCGCTTTCTCACAGAGAATCGGCACGGCCACTTCGATGCGGCGGAAAAAGTTTCGCTCCATCCAGTCGGCGCTGGAAACATAAACGTCAGCTTGCTTGTTATTGTGAAAGTAATAAATGCGGGTGTGCTCAAGAAATCGCCCAAGAATCGAACGTACGCGAATATTGTCGGACAGGCCAGCCACGCCGGGCCGCAGCGTGCACACGCCGCGAATGATCAGATCGATTTCAACGCCGGCCTTCGACGCCGCATAAAGCGCCGTGATGACCTTCGGTTCGGTCAGTTGATTGAGCTTGGCGATGATTTTCGCCTGCTTTCCTTCAGCCGCGTGTTTGGCCTCTTGCTCAATCGCTTTAATAACACGGGCGTGCAGGTGAAACGGCGCTTGCCACAAATGATGTAGCTTGCTTGCCTTGCCAAGGCCGGTGAGTTGCATAAACACTTCGTTTACATCGGCGCAGATCTCATCGTTCGCCGTGAGTAACCCGAAGTCCGTGTAAAACATCGCGGTGCGTGCATGATAATTGCCGGTGCCTAAATGCACATAGCGTTTTAAAACGCCCTCTTCGCGCCGCACCACCATGGCCATTTTCGCGTGGGTCTTGTAACCGAATACGCCGTACACCACATGCGCGCCGACCTCCTCTAAACGTGCCGCCCAGTTGATGTTTGCTTCTTCGTCGAAGCGCGCGAGTAACTCCACCACCACGGTCACCTCTTTACCCCGTGCGGCGGCAGCGATCAGCGCTTCAATCAGATCCGATGCACGACCGGCGCGATAAACGGTTTGCTTGATCGCAACGACGTTTGGATCGGACGCCGCCTGTTGAATAAATTCCACTACCGGCGCGAAGGATTGAAACGGATGATGCAGCAAGATATCGCTGTTGCGGATCGCGGCAAAGATATCGCCGGACTTCGCCAACTCACGAGGTAAACCCTGTACAAATACCGGGAACTTCAGCTCCGGACGTTCGACGGAATCGGGCACGTGAACGAGACGGCCCAGATTGACCGGACCATCGACGCGATACAAATCTTCGTGCGCCAAGCCAAATTGCTGCAACAAAAACTCCGTCATATCCGGCGAGCAATTGTCCGCTACTTCAAGGCGCACGGCATCGCCGAACTGGCGCTGCGTTAACTCGCCTTGCAGCGCCAAGCGCAAATTTTTGATGTCTTCTTCTTCCAGATCGAGTTCGCTATTGCGCGTGACTTGAAATTGATACCAGCCGGTTACGGTCATTCCGATGAAGAGCTCGTTAACATGCTCGTGCAAAATCGAAGACAGGAATACAAAACTATATTCCGCGCCGGCGATGTCCTCGGGGAGCCGCACCAGCCGTGGCAAAGCGCGCGGCGCCTGGAGCACGGCCGTGCCGGAGTTGCGGCCGAACGCATCTTTGCCGGTCAACGCGACGGCGAAATTCAGACTCTTGTTGAGCAGCTTCGGAAACGGATGGGCGGGATCCAGGCCGATCGGCGATAACATCGGCAGAACTTCACGCTGAAAATAGGCTTTGATCCAGGCGCGTTGCTCGTCGGTCCACGCCGCCCGGTAGAGAAAATGAATGTTCTGTTGCTGTAGTGCTGGGATGATCACGTCTTTAAACAAGCGGTACATGCGCGCCACCAGCGCCTGCGCGCGCGGCGCGACCAGCCGAAAGGTTTCCTGCGGCGTAAGACCGTCAGGATTCAAAGTCGGCACGCGATAGTGCATTTGTTCCTTGAGGCCCGCGACCCGAATCTCGAAAAATTCATCGAGATTGGAATCGGCGATCGACAAGAAGCGTAAGCGTTCGAGTAAGGGATTCGCCTCGTCTTCCACCAGATCGAGGACGCGTTCGTTGAACGCGAGGTAGCCCAGCTCCCGATTCAGAAAATGGGCGTTATGTGTCATTGTTGAATCCGGTCAAGCAGTTTATTTGCCATGAAGGTTATCGATCCGATATGACATTTTTGTGACAACCTGTAACAAATACTCCGGCCGATAAGTTTGTTGCGTGGCACAATATTGCACTCTTAAGCGGCGGCGCTGGGGCGCGCCGCAAATACTGACACTATGAATGAATTCTCCTCTATTGCCGCGGTTGATTTAGGTTCGAATAGCTTTCGCCTGCAAGTCGCGCGCGTCGAAGATGACCATATCTACCCGCTGGATTCGCTTAAAGAAACAGTGCGATTGGCAGCCGGTTTGTCCGATGATAAATCCTTAAGCGACGATGCTCAAGAACGTGCGCTTAATTCGCTGAAGCGCTTCGGCGAACGCTTGCGCGGTATGCCGGTAGATTCGGTGCGTGCGGTCGGCACTAATACGTTGCGCGTCGCAAAAAATTCCGATGCATTCTTGCGCAAAGCACAGAAAGCCTTGGGCTTCCCGATCGAAGTCGTCGCCGGCCACGAAGAAGCCCGGCTCATTTATCTCGGCGTGGCACACGGCTTGCCGTTGCGGCGCGATCGCCGTCTGGTCGTCGACATCGGCGGCGGCTCGACGGAATGCATTATCGGGCGCGGCTTCCAGCCGGTGCGCGTGGAAAGTTTGTATATGGGCTGCGTTGGCTTCAGTCAGCGTTATTTCGGCGACGGAAAATTGTCGGCAAAAGCCTTCAAAGAAGCGGAGATCGCAGCGGCAACCGAACTGGAAACCATCGTTCATGACTTCACCCCGGACGAATGGAAAGACGCGATCGGCTCAAGCGGCACGGCGCGCGCGATCGCCGAAGTGTTGGAAGCGGCGAATGTCGGCGCCAACGGCATTACGCCCAAAGGCATGGCATGGATCAAAGATAAAATGTTGAGCGCGGGCGAGGTACGCAAATTAGATTTCATCGGCCTGCGCGACGATCGCAAGCCGGTGTTCGCCGGCGGCTTCGCGATCATGTCGGCAGTGTTCCGGCAATTGCGTATCGAATCTATGCACACCACCGAATGCGGGCTGCGCGACGGTGTGTTGTGGGACATGCTCGGCCGCATTCAACACCGCGATGTGCGCGAAACCACGGTGAAGCAGTTCATGCGCCGTTACCAAGTCGATCATCAACAAGCGATGCGCATAGAAAAACTCACTGCTAATTTATTCAATCAACTCGCACCGCAGCATCCCGATCCGGAGCATGTGTTGCAGGATTTAGCTTGGGCCGCACGTTTACACGAAGTAGGTATGTCCATCGCGTTTCCCAGCTTCCATAAACACTCTGCCTATATTTTAGGCAACGCCGATATGCCGGGATTTTCCAAAATGGAACAAGC
>JANOGO010000186.1:0-9059 GCA_031406045.1 Pseudomonadota bacterium | reverse complement strand
GGTCCCACCCGCCAATCCTTCGCGTTGCATCGGCGGGTGGGACCCGCCCTACGCGTGGGATTGTTTGTGAATTTAACTCGCCCACTTCCAATCTTTATAAGTCTCGCGCAACTTCGTCTTCAAAAATTTCCCCGTTGATGTTCGCGGAATGGCATCGACGAATACAATGCCATCGGGCACTTGCCACTTGGCGTATTTGCCGAGAAGAAATTCGCGTATCTCATCGACGCTGGCTTGTTGCGATGGTTTTAACACGACGACTGCTAGCGGCCGCTCGTCCCATTTTGGATGCGGCACGGCGATGACCGCCGCTTCCGCCACGGCGGGATGACCCATGATGGAGTTTTCCAAATCGACGGAGCTGATCCACTCGCCACCAGACTTGATTAAATCTTTGGCGCGATCTGTCAGGCGTAAATAGCCATCGGGCCCGATCATGCCGACGTCGCCGGTTTTGAGCCAGCCATCGGCGGTGAAACTTTCTTCCGATTTTTCCAGGTTGTGATAACTGCCGGTGATCCACGGGCCTTGCACTTGCACTTCGCCAACGCTTTGGCCGTCCCACGGCGCTTCGCCTTCTTCGTTCATGATGCGAATGTCAACGAACGGCACGATGATGCCTTGGCGCGCGACGGCGGCGGCGCGCTCATCGGGCGAGAGTTTTCTCGTGTCGCGATCGAGTCTTGAAATGGTCGCGATGGGTGACGTTTCGGTCATACCCCAGCCTTGAATAATTTCCATGCCGAGTTCGGCGTAGGCTTTGATCAATGACGCCGGCACGGCGGAGCCGCCGACCGTCATACGCAGACCGGGCTGCAATTGCCATTTGCCGGGATTTTGTTGCAGCGTTTGTAGCAGGCCAAGCCAAATCGTCGGCACGCCGGCGGACATCGTGACTTGTTCTTTTTCATACAGATCGAGCAAACTTTCGCCGTCGAGAAATTGGCCTGGGAAAACCAGCTTGGCGCCGACCATCGCGCAAATATATGGGATCGCCCAGGCATTCGCGTGAAACATCGGGACGACCGGCAACACGGAATCGGCATTGCAATAGCCGCCGGAATCGGGCATCGCCGACATGAAGGCGTGCAACACCGTGGAGCGGTGGGAATACACCACGCCTTTCGGCTGGCCGGTGGTGCCCGAGGTGTAGCACATGCCGCAGGGTTCGTTTTCGTCGATCTCGGGGTATTCGAAATTGCCTTTGGCCGTTGCTAGAAACTTTTCGTAGTCTTCGTAGCCAGGCGGCGTAGGCTTTCCCGATTGCGAAAAAACAAACACGCGTTCGACGTTAATTTTGTCTTTGAATTTTTCGAACAACGGCAACAACACGTCGTCGACGATGATGAAGCGATCTTCCGCGTGGTTGGCGATGAAGGCAATGTCTTCCGGGAACAGGCGTAGATTCAGGGTATGCAATACACCCGCTGCGGCGGGAACGCCGAAGTAGCATTCCAGGTGCGCGTAGCTATTCCACATCAGTGTGCCGACGCGGTCGCCGCGCTTGAGTCCGGCTTGTTGCAGCGCTTGCGCTAATTGCTTAGTACGGCGATAAAAATCGCCGTAAGTGTAGCGGTGCATTGATCGATCCGCCAGGCGCGAAACGATTTCGCGCGCGCCATATAATTTTCCCGCGCGCTTGAGAATATGAGTGAGCGTGAGCGGGTACTGCATCATCGTGGACTTCATGTTTTTCTCCGGCGGTAAGGCGTTATAATTTGCCAACAATATACTACGAAAAACTTGGAGGAAACCCGATGGCCATTAAGACATTCGAAAATTGCAAAGAATTGCACGACTGGATCGGCAAAGAAGTCGCTTTGACAGATTGGTTAACCGTCACGCAGGCGCGCATTGACGATTTCGCTAAAGCCTCCGACGATTATCAGTGGATTCACGTTGATCCAGAGCGTGCAGCAAAATCGCCATTTGGCTCGACCATCGCCCATGGTTTTCTGACCATGTCATTGCTGAGCCGATTTATTTACGAGGCGACGGAAATCAAGAGCGTGCGCATGGGCATTAACTATGGCTTGAATCGTTTGCGATTTGTGTCGCCGGTGAAAGTGAATTCGGAAATTCGCGCGCGATTCGTTCTCGCCGCGGTGGAGGATTTGAAGGACGGCGTGCAAACGATTTGGAATGTGACGGTCGAGATCAAAGGTTCGGAAAAACCTGCGCTGATTGCCGAATGGGTTACGCGGCGGCATGAGTAAACGATGGCGTTGATTTAGCAGTGCGCGCAAAGACACCCATGTGTCATTCCCGCGTAGGCGGGAATCCGTAGTGCCTTCGCAATTTCTGCCGCCGTATGGATTCCCGCCTTCGCGGGAATGACAAATAAAATAATTTGAGGGAAACATGCCATTCAAACGCTCACCCTATTGGCCGCAAGGCTTACCCCATCACCTGACGATTCCAGAAACAAACCTCTACTACAACCTAGCGGTTTCGGCTGTACGTTTCCCAAACAAAGACGCGATCATTTTCTACGATTCGAAAACCAGTTACGCCGAACTCAACGCGCAAGTCAATAAACTAGCCGGTTTTCTGCAGCAACGCTGCGGCATTAAGCGTGGCGACCGCGTGTTGCTGTACATGCAAAACAGTCCGCAATTCATCGTTGCGTACTACGCAATTCTGCGCGCTGATGCGATGGTCGTGCCGGTCAATCCGATGAATCTGACGGCCGAGCTTGCGCACTACATCGACGACGCCGACGCGGTCACTGCGATCGTCGGCCAAGAAGTGTTTCTCCAGATTCAACCGCACGTCGGCACGACGCTATTGAAAAATGTGATCGTCGCAACCTACTCGGATTATTTGACTGCAGCGACGGATTTGAAAGTGCCCGAGTTCATCCAAGCGCCGCGCGTCGAGCAAAATATTGCGGGGGTGACTGCCTGGAAAGCCGCTTTGGATGCGGGTCTCCAGCCATCGATTGGCCTGGCCGGGCCGCAGGATTTATGTGTGATGCCTTATACTTCCGGCACGACAGGCAAACCAAAAGGCTGCATCCATATTCATAGTTCGGTCATGATGACGACCGTTACCCACGGCGCGTGGCTGGGAGCGGGCACGGCCGATGCGGTCATCCTCGCCGTGTTGCCATTTTTCCACGTGACGGGCATGCAAGGCAGCATGAACGGGCCGATTTTTTACGGGCAAACCATCGTGCTGTTGCCGCGATGGGATCGCGAAGTGGCGGCGATGATGGTGCAGCGTTACAAGGTCACGGGTTGGACTAATATTCCAACCATGGTGATCGATTTTTTAATGAACCCGAAAATTTCCGAATACGAACTTTCCAGCATCACTCGTGTTGGTGGCGGCGGTGCGGCGATGCCGGAAGCCATCGCGCAAAAGTTGCAAGACCTGTGCAAGCTGACCTACATCGAAGGTTATGGCTTGTCGGAAACCATGGCGCCGACCCATGTGAATCCCGTCGATCGGCCGAAGAAGCAATGCCTCGGCATTCCGATTTTCGACACCGATGCGCGCGTCATCAACCCCGATACGTTGCGAGAATTGCCGGTCGGCGAAGTCGGTGAAATCATTTCTCACGGCCCGCAAGTTTTTCAAGGCTATTGGAAAAACCCGAAGGCCAGCGCCGAGGCATTCATCGAATTCGACGCTAAGCGATTCTTTCGCACCGGCGATTTGGGGCGCGTCGACGAAGAAGGTTATTTTTATATCGTCGATCGCTTGAAGCGCATGATCAACGCGTCGGGATTCAAAGTCTGGCCGGCGGAAGTAGAAGCGATGATGTATCAGAATCCGCATATTCAAGAAGCCTGCATTATCGGCTCGCAAGATGCGTATCGTGGCGAGACAGTAAAAGCGATCGTGATGCTGAAAGAAGCGAGCCGAGGGAAAGTTGCCGATCAGGAAATTATCGACTGGTGTAAAGCCAATATGGCCGCGTACAAATATCCGCGCATCGTCGAGTTTCGCGACGCGCCCCTGCCGAAATCGGCGACCGGAAAAGTGCAGTGGCGCTTGCTACAAGAGCTGGAAAATGCGAAGTTCAGCAAGCCGATTTCCTAGGGGCGCTGTGCTAAAATCGGTGTTCCAGAAAGGTTCATGAAGTCAAAAACGAGATTGCTTCGCTTCGCTCGCAATGACGATTCGACGTGGTTTGGAGGTGTGGCAGAGTGGTCGATTGCACCGGTCTTGAAAACCGGCAAAGGGCAACCTTTCGTGAGTTCGAATCTCACCGCCTCCGCCAAAAATAAAAATATGCGCTTTGGCGTTTTGAAAAGCGATTGTTTTCCCGCTCCGATTTAGCCGCGTTACGCAACTGCAGTTTCGTGTTCTCCCGCCAGATCAATCAATCCGCGCAATGCGATTGCAACCGATTGCTGTCGCACTGCCGTGCGGTCACCTTTTAATAACTGCTGTTCACTGCGCAGTGCGCTGTCGCCTTTTGCCCATGCGAAACACACCGTGCCAACCGGCTTATCGTCAGTGCCGCCACCGGGCCCGGCGACGCCGGTGACGGCGACGCTAATTTGTGCGCGGCTATGCTTTAGTGCGCCGAGCGCCATTTCCCGTGCGGTTTCTTCGCTCACTGCGCCATGCAGTTGTATCGTCGTGGCGGCCACGCCTAACACTTCGCGTTTGGCGGCGTTGCTATAAGTGATGAAGCCACGGTCGAACCAATCGGAGCAACCGGCGATCGCGGTAATCGCTTCGCCAACCCATCCGCCGGTACACGATTCTGCGGTGACTAGCTTGAGGCCCGCACTTTTTAGCGCGTGGCCCACTTGCTTGGAAAGCCGTTGGATTTCTTGATCAACCATGGATGATTCTTTCGAGGATACGCAATATGAGTAGGGTATAACCAGCCGCGAGTAAATCGTCGAACATCACGCCGAAACCATTTTTGATTTTTCGATCGGCCAGACGAATCGGAAAAGGTTTAAGAACATCCATCGCGCGAAAGACAGCGAATGCGATGGCGTACCAAGCCCAACCGAATGGCGTGAAGATGAGAACCAAAAGCATGGCAACAACTTCATCCCAGACGATGGCGCCATGATCGACCACACCAAGATTGCGGCCCGCTATCGCACAAGCCCACGTGCCGAGCACAAACAATGCGGCAACGGCAGCGAGTTGAATCCACACCGGGAGCCCAAGCATCAAGCCAAAAAAGATCGGATACGCAATCAAGGTTCCGGCGGTACCCGGTGCGATGGGTGCGAGCCCCGAGCCGAAGCCGAGCGCAATAAAATGAGCCACGTGTTGGCGCAGAAACGCGACCGAAACGGGGCTTGATTTAGCTGAAATGGTCAAAGGATTGGAAATTCACGTCGATTGAATTGCCGAGTTGATCGCGAATGGACAAGCCGCTGCCCGCGACGATTCGCCCAATGGGCGTCAGCGCTAGTCCGAGCCGATGCGATGTCGCTTGGATCTCACGAGTTTGTTCCGGCGCAGCGGTAAAACACAATTCATAATCGTCGCCCCCAGCAAGAAGTGCAAGCCGCGCCCATTGCTGCGCGAAATGCGGTAGCAAATCCTTCGCGCAAGGAACATCGGATAAACGGATCTCCGCGCCGACGCCAGACTGTTTCAATATATGGCCAAGATCACCTACTAAGCCGTCGGAAATATCGATTGCGCTATTGGCAATACCTTGTAGAGCCAATCCCAGAGCCACTCTTGGCGAAGGGTTATGCAGTCTCGACGCGCATCGCGCGAGTGCATCGGGCGGCACTGAGATATTGTTTTGCAAATGGCGCAAGGCCAGCGCCGCAGCGCCGAGCTCACCGGAGACCCAAATCGTGTCGCCCACGCGCGCGCCGTCGCGCCGCAACGCACGATCAGTATTTGTTTCGCCGATGATCTGAACGCAAATAGTCAGCGGCCCCCGAGTGGTATCGCCGCCTACGAGCTCGATTTGGTATTCGTCCGCCATCGCGAAAAAACCGTCGGCGAACGGCGCGAGCCAAGCTTCGTTGGCGTCGGGCAATGCCAGGGAGAGCGTCGCCCATCGCGGCAATGCGCCCATGGCCGCCATATCGGAAAGATTAACCGCCAAGGATTTACGTCCCAACAGATAAGGATCAGCGTCGGCAAAAAAGTGTCGACCCGATACCAACATGTCGGTGGATACAGCCAATATTTTTCCGGGGGTGACCGCGAGCAGCGCTGCGTCGTCACCAATACCGAGCACAGCACTTGCGCTTGGGCGGGTGAAGTAACGGCGAATGAGATCGAATTCGCCGAAGGGCATCACAGCAAACTATCGCGCGTTGATCTCGACGCTACGCACGTTAGCGGCGAATTTGTCGAGCACGCCGTTGACATATTTGTGGCCGTCGGTGCCACCAAAACTTTTTGCCAGTTCAATGGCTTCGTTGATCACGACGCGGTACGGGATGTCGATTTGGTGGATCAGTTCGTAACAAGCGAGTAATAAGATCGCGCGTTCGATTGGGCTAAGCGCGGCAAATTTTCTGTCGATGTAAGGCGTTACCGCAGCCTGCAGTTTCTCGGACTCTTGTACCGTTCCCCGAAACAACACTGCAAAATAACTTTGGTCGGCTTTGTCGTAGTCCTTACCTTCGACGAATTGCTTTTCAATAAACGCGACGGTTTGGCCGGACAATTGCCACTGATACAATGCTTGCAAAGTCAATTCACGCGTGCGGCGGCGAGCAGATTTCATTGAATCTGTTTCAACAGATTCGCCATCTCGATCGCGGCTTTGGCGCAGTCGGCGCCTTTTTCCGCGATGCGCGCGGTGGCTTGCGCATCGGTGTCGGTGGTGAGAATGCCATTCGCAATCGGCACGCCGGTATCGAGTTGCACTTGCGTGATGCCGGCAGCCGACTCGTTGGAAACGATTTCGAAGTGATAGGTCTCGCCGCGAATCACCGCGCCAAGCGCAATCAGCGCATCGAACTTGCCGCTTTGCGCCATGCGTTGCAACGTCAGCGGAATTTCCAATGCACCCGGAACTGTTGCGACGCAAATATTATCGTCGTCAACGCCCAGTGTTTTCAGCGTCGTGCAACAGGCGTTCAGCAAGCCCGTTCCGACTTCCGCATTGAAGCGGCCTTGCACAATCCCGACGCGCAACCCGCGACCATCTAAATTTATGTGAAGTTGTTTCATTCGTTATCAGGGCTTTCGTAACCGGTAATTTCCAAACCAAACCCCGCCAAGCTGGGCATTTTTTTTGGCCGCGCTAACAGCCGCATTTTGCCGACGTTGAGTTCGCGCAACATTTGTGCACCGATACCGTAGCTGCGCGGATCCCAACGTTCCGATGGTTTCCGCGCCTGCGCGTCGGGCTTGATGCGTTTCAATAAATCTGTGCCGGACTCCGGCCGATGCAACATCACCATCACGCCGCGCTCGGCGCCCGCAATTTTTTTCAGCGCATCGGTTACGGTAAATGAATGCTGGTTCGCATCGGTTTCCAAAAAATCGAATACCGAAACCGGCTCGTGAACTCGCACCAAGGTTTCCGCATCGCGTGAGATGTCACCACGAACTAACGCGATATGGGTGTGATTCACGGTGGTATCGACAAACACGACCAAGCGAAACGCGCCGTAGGGTGTATCGAGCGGTTGGTCGGCAACTTTGGTCACGACGGTTTCGTTGTGGCTGCGATACTGAATTAGATCGGAGATCGTTCCTAATTTAATTTCATGTTTCGCCGCGAACTCGATCAGGTCCGGCAAGCGCGCCATGTCGCCATCGTCCTTCAAAATTTCGCAGATGACGGCGGCGGGCTCGAGTCCCGCGAGATACGCAAGATCACACCCGGCTTCTGTGTGTCCGGCGCGAACTAACACGCCACCTCTTTGCGCCTTTAATGGAAAGATATGGCCGGGCTGGACGATATCTTCCGGCTTGGCATTTTTTCCGACCGCTGCTTGAATCGTGCGCGCGCGATCGGCAGCGGAAATACCGGTTGTAACACCTGTCGCTGCTTCGATCGACAAGGTAAAATTCGTGCCGAGTGGCGAGCGATTTTCCGCAACCATCAGCGGCAAATTGAGTTGTTTGCAACGCGCTTCTGTCAACGTTAAGCAAATTAATCCACGGCCATGCTTGGCCATGAAATTGATCGATTCCGATGTCGCATATTCTGCGGCAATGACCAGATCGCCCTCATTTTCGCGATCTTCTTCGTCGACCAAAATCACCATCCGGCCGGCACGAATGTCGGCGATGATTTCGCTCGTAGTATTCAATTGCATGACGCGATTCTACCAGTTCAGCTTGAGAACTTCGCGAGTTGTGCGAGATAGCGCGCGATTAAATCCACTTCGATATTGACATGTACGCCAGGCGCAAGGCGTTTGAACGATGTCGAGGTAAATGTGTGCGGAATAATATTGATGCTGAATATTTGTCGCTCGATACTATTCACCGTGAGGCTGACACCGTCGATTGTGATTGAGCCTTTCGACGCGACAAATTTTTCCAGTTCCTGCGGCAGACGAATTCGCAGTTCCCAACTTTCACCCAAGGGCGCGAACGCAACGACTTCGCCGACGCCATCGACATGACCGCTGACGAGATGACCGCCGAGCCGGTCTGATAAACGCAGCGCTTTTTCTAAATTAATTTCGGCGCCGATTTGATTAAGGCCTGTGGTGCAGTTTAACGATTCTTGCGAAATGTCGACCGAGAACGATGCGGTGGTTTTAGCGACCACCGTCAGGCACGCGCCGTTGCACGCGATGCTGTCGCCGATAGCGACATCCTCCAGCGCAAAGCCATCGCAAGCAATGGTCGCGCGAATGCCTTTTTCCTGTTGTCGGATGCCGCTGATTTGGCCTAGGCCTGTGATGATTCCGGTGAACATATTATTTCGGCACACTAAAAATTGCGATCAAATCAAATTATGTCATTGTGAGGAGCGTCTTTTGCGACGAAGCAATCTCGTATTTCGCGGCATTGAAAATACGAGATTGCTTCGTCGCAAAAGACGCTCCTCGCAATGACATAAATTGATTTGATCGCAATTTTTAGTGTGCCGAAATAATATGTTCACCGGAATCATCACAGGCCTAGGCCAAATCAGCGGCATC
>JANOGO010000309.1:0-2356 GCA_031406045.1 Pseudomonadota bacterium | reverse complement strand
TCGAAATCGGTCTGGATGTAGTTCAACAAGAAACGTGTGTTAGGCGTTGGCAGCCATTTTAGTCCAACGGTGTAGGCTTTTGCCTCGTTGGTCAGTCCTGTATTTAGGACGCCCGTGCCCCCTGGATTGGTCGCCGCGAGTTGGAAATCCGATGCGTCAAAGTTGCTGTAGCGCAAGCCCAGTTCCCACGCGCCCCAGCCGCTACCTTTTGGCGAAAAGTTGTTATTCGGACGCAAGCGACCGAACGCGCCGTTGCGATAGCTCGCCGCATAAGGTTCGCCGGTGATGGCCCAATTGATTGAGGCATACCATGCGTCGATGCTGCGATCGAAGTCGACGCCTGGGGTGGCTGAGGAGGTTCCGCTGAAATTAGCTTTGGTGTATTCAGCCTGGACCTTCACCGGGCCAATCGCAACCGCCGCTTCCAAGCCTTGCCGGGTACGATCGATGTCGGCTTTGTTGCTCGTAAAATCCGCGGCGGTAAAAAACGGTAGACCACGACCTTCGGTCCTGCCGGTTGGCGCGGCGGCAGCGGGAATTTTGCCGTCGGAATAAGCCGCAGCCAAATGATAAACGGCGTTCTTCTGACCTACCATCTCGGCGATGTTGATGCCGACGCGACCGATTAAATCTGTGCCGTCCGCAACGGCGTTGTTTTCGTTTTCATTTTTTCCTTGGCCATTCGAGAAGGCCAGGCCGTAAAAAAGTCCGGTAAGCGGCGTACCATGCACCATCACGCCGCGTTCTTTACCCGGAACTAACGCGTTCATGACCGAGCGCTCCTGGAAATCGATGAAACGTGAGCTGGTTTGTTCTTCTAGACTAAACGGCATTTTGAATTGCCCGAAACGGAACTGCGCACCTTGCCACCAAGCGGCGTTGAACCATGCGACGTCCAGGTGTGACCGCTGACGGGCATTGGTTGTCCGCGCAGTCCGAATATTTGCGCCGATACAAGGATCTGCGGCACAGGTTACGGCGGTAACGGAATCATTTCCTGTCAATCCTGCGAAGTCCGCACTCAGATCGAATGTATAGTAATCCCAAAACTTACCGGCGACCGTGAGATAGGCGCGGCGAATATCAAATGTATTGGCGATCAGAGAATCATCGCCGCCGTAGGTGCGATAGTCCAATTGCATGCGACCGTTTAAGCCGATAGAATTTTTCTTGTCCGCCGATTCCCAGCGAATTCCGTCGCTGAAGTTGCCGACCATTTCCGTTTTGGCGCGATCTTCAGCCTTGGTATTTTTCTCCGACTCTTCTTGGCGGCGCTTGCGTGCGACGGCCCGTTCGCCTTCGCGAACTTCGATCACTTCTTTATATTCCTCTTCGTTGATGATGCCTTTTTCTTTGAGCTTTTCGATCAGATTATCGAGCGCATCGGCGTTCGCGACCGGCGTGAACGTTGCGCCTAGCGCAATAGAAATGGCAGCGGCAAGTAGGGTGCGTTTCAGCGGCGAGGTGTCAGAAGTCAGCATTTTTGTAGCCACGTTGCAAAGCTCCTTATTGGTTGAGTGAGTTCGAATGGTGGCCAGTTTATTAAGGAAAGATGACAAATTTGTGACACGCAAATCGCCGAGGGCAGCGCGGTATAATCGTTGATCAACTTAACCTAAGCCTAATTTATGAGCCTCGTCGATCAACTCATCGTGCAATTTGACAAAGCGCTGCGAACTGTTTTTGCGCCTGCCCAAGCACGGCGCGAATCGCCCGCGCGAGCGTCGATGGAGTCGCCCTCTGCGCAAGAAGACAAAACAAATTCTGTTCGCTTGATGCGCATCAACCACACCGGCGAAGTCTGTGCCCAAGCGCTTTATCAAGGCCAAGCGCTCACCGCGCGCAACCCGGAGATCCGCGCCACGCTTGCCTCTGCGGCCAGCGAAGAGCAAGATCATTTAGCGTGGTGCGAACAGCGCTTGAGCGAACTCGGCGGCCGCAAGAGCGTGCTCAATCCGTTGATGTACGGTGGCTCGTTCGCGCTCGGCGCGCTATCGGGCTTGCTCGGCGATCGTTGGAATATGGCATTCCTCGCTGAAACCGAACGCCAGGTCGAAGGCCATCTCACCGGCCATCTCGATCGATTGCCGGCGAGCGATGCAAAAAGCCGCGCGGTGTTGGAGCAAATGCGCAGCGACGAAGCGGCGCATGCAGTCACCGCGCAACAACACGGCGCAGCGGACATGCCCGAGCCGATTAAAATCGCGATGCGCGCCGGATCGCAAGTGATGAAGTCGACGACATATTGGATTTAGAAATATCGATGCCTGGAGAGGCAACGCCAGAGCGGATCTCCAGGCATGCATCGCCACGAGGCAGTATCCATAAGGCTCGTGGCGCGACGGTCAACCAATAC
>JANOGO010000154.1:0-2222 GCA_031406045.1 Pseudomonadota bacterium | reverse complement strand
ACAATGTCATCTAGGCACCGAGGGTCAGCCACGATGGGGTTGCCTAAGGGAAATCGAATGAAACAGCTTTACGTATCGTTGCTCATCGCGTTGGTTTTTTGCGCGGCCCGAGCGCAAAGTCCCGAGGCGATTAAGACCACTTTAAGCCATAACGACGCGGGCACCATCTGGTTCAGCAGCGCGAAACCATTGGTGATGATCCGTGAATCTCAAGACGGCCTGTCTGGTAGATCTCCCGGGTTCACCTTGCTGGCCGATCAATCTATCTCACTTTCGGGCTTTTTGGGCAGACGAAGGTGGGAGCGTCGAAGAGTTTTTACCAACACTCTTTGCCGAGGCGATTGGTGAAATAGATGAACCGGTCGGAATTTGGGAAGTATGAACGGAGTAAAGCGCAAAGCGGTATTTGTTCTAGCGTAGAATGTCGACCCTAATCGACGCTAATTATTCCCGTTACAAATCCCGTCATGGCCGAACCCGCTACGCTGCTTTCCAAAATTCCCGGCACCGTGATTGTGCTGGGGCTGGTCAGCTTTTTCAACGACCTCGCGTCTGACATGGTGATTCCGTTGATCCCGCTCTTGCTTGCAACCGAGCTCGCAGCGGGGCCCTTGATGCTCGGCTTGATCGAGGGGCTTGCCGATGCGCTCGCGAGTTTCATGAAGCTGTTTTCCGGACGCTATTCCGATCGCATCGGCGGGCGGCGCAAGGGTTTGGCGTTGACCGGCTATGTGATTTCGAACAGCGTGCGGCCATTTTTCGGTGCGGTATCCGGCTGGTTCGGGCTACTCGTGTTGCGCAGCGTAGATCGTTTCGGCAAAGGCATTCGCAGTGCGCCGCGCGATGCGCTGGTCGCCGATGTGACGCCACCGGCATTGCGCGGGTTGGCATTCGGCTTTCATCGCGCGTTGGATAATGCCGGCGCCGTGGGTGGCGCGTTGCTCGCAGCCGCAGTGGTCGCTTGGTCGACGCTATCGCTACGCGAAGTGATCGCTTGGTCCGCGATACCGGGATTCATCGGTGTATTTTTGCTCTGGTGGTTGGTAAAAGAACCGCAGGTCAATGCGCCAACCAAAGTTGCAGCACCGCCGCTGAATTGGCGTAGTCTGTCGCCGACGATGCAACATTATTTGTTGCTGCTCGCGTGGTTTACATTCGCGCGCGTGTCGGAAACATTTATTGTTTTGTTCGGTCACAATTTAGGAATGAGTGTGGTGAATTTGTTATTACTTTGGGCGATGCTGAATTTGGCGAAAGCATTGGCATCATGGTGGGGTGGTAAATTCGCCTTGCTGCTCGGCAAAGAGCGCGTGATGGCGATCAGTTGGATCGCCTACGCAGTGACCTTCGTCGCGTTGAGCATGACGACAACGCCGTTACTGCTATGGATCGTCACCATTATCTACGGCTTGTTCGCCGGATTGGGCGAAGGCATCGAGCGCGCCGTGATCAGCGACTTTGCCGCGCCGTCGCAACGCGGCACGGCCTACGGTTGGTACAACATGATGCTGGGGATTTCCGCTATTCCCGCCGGGCTGGCATTCGGTGGAATCTGGCAATATTTCGACGCCGCAAAGGCGTTTCTTTTCGCCGGCGCTGTTGCCGCCATCGCGGCGTTGGTGTTGCATATTTTTCTTGCACCGAACCTTAAACTCGCTGCAAAGTTGGACTAACGATGCCCTTAATTTCACTCGCCGACGCGCAGCTCGCCTACGGCCATGTGCCCTTGCTGGATCGCGCAGAATTCAAACTCGACAAAGGTGAGCGCGTCGGCTTGCTCGGGCGTAACGGCGCGGGCAAAACCAGTTTGCTAAAAGTGATTGTGGGTTCCGTTGTACTCGACGATGGCGCCGTGTGGCGTGCACCGGGGCTGGGTCTGGGCTATGTACCGCAAGAGCCGCTGCTGGACGATGAGGCAACCGTGTTCGAAACTGTCGCCGAAGGGTTGGGAACGTTGCAAGCGACGTTGATCGAGTACCACGATGTACTACATCAACTCGCGGATCCCAATCACGATCCTGTATGGCAAGAAAAGTTAGATGAATTGAATCACGCGCTCGAAGCAAACGATGGCTGGCGCATGCAAAATCGTATCGAGTCGACACTACAGCAACTCGGGCTCGACGCCGACGCAAAAATCGGCAGTCTTTCCGGTGGTTGGCGTAAGCGCGTGGCGCTGGCGCGGGCCCTGGTGAGCGAGCCGGATGTATTGATACTGGACG
>JANOGO010000303.1:0-1570 GCA_031406045.1 Pseudomonadota bacterium | reverse complement strand
CGGCAAACCGCTTGGACGTGCGATCGAAGCGAGTTTCTAGGTCGTAACGGCAGCGCTCGCAATCCAGCCGCACTGCAGCGCGGTGCAACCCTGTCGGGACGAAGCGGCGCTGGGCTCGATCCGTGTGCCGCGCTTCAAACAACGGTTGAAATACTACCCGACCAGCAAGTGGAATTGGTTTTCTTCCTCGGCCAGTCTGACAGCCCCGAATCCGCGCGATCATTATTGCGCCGTTTGCGCGCTACTCGCCCAAGCGAACTCCTCGACGAGGTGAAAAATAACTGGCGCAAATTGCTTACCACCGTTCAAGTGCGTACGCCAGATGCCGCGATGGACATCATGTTGAATGGTTGGCTGCTGTATCAAACATTAGCTTGCCGCTACTGGGCTCGCGCCGGTTTCTATCAAGCCGGTGGCGCTTATGGCTTTCGCGATCAACTGCAAGACAGCATGGCAATCGCAATGGTCGCGCCGGAACTTGCGCGCGAACACATTTTGCGTGCAGCGGCGCGGCAATTTATCGAAGGGGATGTGCAGCATTGGTGGCATCCACCAACGGGCCGCGGCGTACGCACGCATTTTTCCGATGATCGCGTTTGGTTACCGTACGTGGTCGCGCATTATGTTGCCGTGACTGGCGATGTCGCGATTCTGGACGAAACGGTGCCGTTCCTGGAAGGTCGCCAATTATTACCGGAACAAGAGGATGCGTATTTTGAGCCGGTACGTTCTGCGCGCACTTCGAGCTTATTCGATCATTGCGCACTCGCGCTGGATATCAGCTTAACCACCGGCGTCCACGGTCTGCCGCTGATGGGCGGCGGGGATTGGAACGACGGTATGAACCGGGTCGGCCACAAAGGCCAAGGCGAGAGCGTATGGTTAGCTTGGTTTCTTCATACCTCCTTATTGACTTTTGCTAACTTCGCCGAATCGCGCGATGCGAACGAATCAAGCACCCGCTGGCGTAATCACGCGGCCCTACTTAAGCATGCCGCCGAAACAGCCGGATGGGATGGCAGTTGGTATCGTCGCGCCTATTTCGACGACGGCACCCCGTTGGGCTCGTCCGGTAATACCGAGTGCCGCATCGATTCGCTGGCGCAAAGCTGGTCCGTCATTTCCGCTGCAGCCGATCCAGTTCGAGCGCGGCAGGCGATGGCTGCCGTCGATGAATATTTGGTTCGAACCGGCGACGATCTGGTTTTGCTGTTTACACCGCCCTTTGAAAAAACCACGCTCGATCCCGGCTACATAAAAGGCTATCTGCCCGGTGTGCGCGAAAATGGCGGTCAATACACGCACGCAGCAGTGTGGGTTCTGATGGCCAACAGCCTGCTGGGTGACGGTAACAAAGTGGGTGAGCTTTTTGGGATGCTGAATCCGATCAATCGCAGCGCCACCCGAGCGGGCGCCTTCGCTTACAAGGTTGAGCCCTATGTGGTGGCAGCCGACGTCTATGCGGCATCCCCGCATACTCGGCGCGGCGGATGGACCTGGTACACCGGCGCTGCGGGCTGGCTTTATCAAGCCGGCATCGAAAGCGTGTTGGGGCTACGCGTACGAGCCG
>JANOGO010000094.1:0-2655 GCA_031406045.1 Pseudomonadota bacterium | reverse complement strand
CTGGGATTGCCACGGCATGCCGATCGAAATTCAGATCGAGAAAAAACACGGTAAGAATATTCCGGTCGAAGAAACGCAGCGCCTGGCGCGCGCCTATGCGACGGAGCAAATCGAGCGGCAGAAAAAAGACTTCATTCGCTTGGGCGTGCTGGGCGATTGGGATAATCCGTACACGACGATGGCGTTCAAAAATGAAGCCGACGAAATTCGCGTGCTCGGCAAGATCATTGAAAAAGGCTACGTCTATCGCGGACTGAAGCCGGTGAACTGGTGTTTCGATTGCGGCTCGGCGTTGGCTGAAGCAGAAGTTGAGTACGCCGACAAAAAAGATTTTGCGATCGACGTGGGATTTAAATTGGCCGATGGGGATCGCGAGAAATTAGCCGCCACTTTTGGCACAAAATTATCGCCCGGCGTCCCGGTATTTGCGGTGATCTGGACTACAACGCCATGGACGATTCCCTCCAATCAAGCGCTGAACATGCATCCGGAATTCGACTACGCGCTAGTCGCGGCGCAGCGCAGCAACGGCGAATCGATCATGTTGATTCTTGCGCGCGAGCGTGTGCAAGAATGTTTGACTACCTACGGCTTAACCGGTCAGATTCAGAGCGCGACGGCCGGTAAGAATCTTGAGCACATCCGCTTTCGTCATCCATTTTACGATCGCTATTCGCCGGTTTATCTTGGCGACTACGTGACGTTAGATACCGGTACCGGCATCGTCCACAGTGCGCCTGCCTATGGTATCGAGGACTTCGAATCCTGCCGCCGCTACGGCATGAAAGACGACGCGATGCTTACGCCCGTTTTGGGTAGCGGTAAATTCGCCGACAACCTCGAATTTTTCGGCGGGCAGCTGATTTGGAAAGCGAATCCGCTGATCGTCGAGAAGCTGCGCGAGGTCGGCGCATTGCTTTGCGATAAAGCGTATGACCATAGCTATATGCATTGCTGGCGCCATAAAACGCCGATTATTTATCGCGCCACGACGCAGTGGTTTGCAAGCATGGACAAGATGCCGAATAGCGGCGATGTCTCGTTGCGTACGTCTGCGTTGCGCGCAGTTGAGGCGACGCAATTTTTCCCCGAATGGGGCAAGGTACGTCTACATAATATGATCGTGAACCGGCCTGATTGGACGCTGTCGCGGCAGCGCCAATGGGGCACGCCGATGCCATTTTTCCAGCACAGGGAAACCGGCGCGTTGCATCCACGCACCGGCGGGTTGTTAGAGCAAATCGCAAAACGCGTCGAGCACGAGGGCATTGAGGCATGGCAGGGTGTGACCACCAGCGAGTTTCTTGGTGCCGATGCCGCGCACTATGAAAAAAATAAAGATACGCTTGACGTGTGGTTCGATTCCGGCTCGACCCATCAGACCGTGATGGGCGGCCCCGCCGGTGTCGGTTCTCATGCGGCCAGTTCGCACTTTCCAGCCGATCTTTATCTTGAGGGTTCCGATCAGCATCGTGGTTGGTTTCAGGCCTCGTTGCTGGTGAGCTGCATGCTCAATGGAGTCGCGCCGTATAAGGCGCTATTGACCCATGGATTCTTCGTCGACGGCCAAGGCCGCAAGATGTCGAAATCCCTTGGCAACACCGTCGCACCGCAAAAAATTTCCGATACGCTGGGCGCAGAAATATTGCGTCTTTGGGTGGCGAGCACCGATTATTCCGGCGAGCTTTCCATCTCGGACGAAATTTTAAAGCGCGTAGTCGAGAGCTACCGGCGCATTCGCAATACCTTGCGATTTTTGCTGGCGAACATTGCCGATTTCGATTTTTCCCGCGACCGCCTTGAGCCGGAAAACTGGCTTGAGATCGACCGCTATGCCGTCGCGCTGACAGCCAAATTACAGGCCGATGTCAGTGATGATTTTGCACGTTATCAATTTCATAATGCGCTGCAAAAAATCCAGAGCTTCTGCTCGGAAGATTTGGGCGGATTTTATTTGGATGTATTGAAAGACCGGCTTTATACCGCCGGCGAAAAATCTCCCGCGCGGCGCTCGGCGCAGAACGCGCTGTACCACATGACCCACGCGTTAGTGCGCTTGATGGCGCCGGTGTTAAGCTTCACGGCGGAAGAAGTATGGGAAACGTTGACCGGCAAAACGGACGATAGCGTGTTCCTGCAAACCTGGTATTCATTGCCGCCGATCGAGCAAGGCGATGCGTTAGTAGAACGTTGGAAGCGGATGCGTCAATTGCGCGCGGCGGTCACGAAGCGGCTGGAAGAACTGCGCGCGGCGGGAAAAATCGGCTCATCGCTCGCAGCGGAGTTGGATATTTACGCCGATAGCAACAACGCTGAATTTCTTCATTCCTTCGACGATGATGTTCGCTTTATTTTCATCACCTCGCAGGCGAGAATTCACTCGGGTGAACACGCCGACGCGCAACCGAGCGGAATCGATGGCATCGCGATCCATGCGCAATCGAGCACGCACGCGAAATGCGAACGCTGTTGGCATTACCGCGCCGATGTCGGCGCGAACAACGAACACGCGACGATTTGCGGTCGCTGCGTGTCGAACCTATTCGGCGATGGCGAGGCCCGGCACTATGCCTAGTGTAGTGCTACATTCTGTTCGCGACTTATGCGTTATGAGAGAAATGTAAAATTTGGATGCCTTGAGGTGAAAACGGACTA
>JANOGO010000079.1:0-4392 GCA_031406045.1 Pseudomonadota bacterium | reverse complement strand
CTGGGATGGGGATGGGTCTGACGCAAGCCGCAACACCCATCCCCACCTTAATCCTCCCCTTGAAGGGGAGGAGAATCTCTCTGGTTTTTTGACATGAAGGGAATGAATTGACCTCACGCAAATTTCGCATTCTCAATGTCTTTAGCCTAGAAGGCCAAGCCTTCTCCGGTAACCCGCTGTGCGTTGTCGAGAACGCCGAAGGTTTACGCGACGCAGACATGCAGGCAATCGCGCTGCAATTCAACTTATCGGAAACCACGTTCATTCTTCCCAGCACCAAGGCCACTGCGCGTGTGAGGATATTTATGCCGCACGTGGAGTTGCCCTTTGCCGGTCATCCCGTGCTGGGTAGCGCGTCGGTCGTGCGCGAGCTTTTCTCCGCAGGGGATACGCTCACGTTGGAAACATTGTCTGGCATCATTCCGTTAATAGCCCAGAACGATCATTGGGAATTGACGACTGCTGCACCTCAAACGCGACCCCTCGAGTTTTCACCCGATCGGCTTGCGGCCGCGCTGGGCCTCTCGACCGCAGACATCGGCGCACCGGCGATGTGGGTGAATACCGGCGTGGAGCAGTTGCTCGTTCCGCTCAATTCTGTTGATGCATTGAAGCGTTGCCAGCCGACGCTTGCATTGCTTGATCGCCCCACGCGCAATCAACGCGGCGCCGTGACGCTTTATCTTTGGGTGGCGGACAGCGCCGACCACGTTACCTCGCGATTTTTCTTCGAAAAGGCGAATGGACTTTGCGAAGATCCGGGAACGGGATCGGCCTGCGCGAATTTGGGTGGCTATTTGCTGCGGCAAAACACCACAGTTCCACGTAACATCACAATCGATCAAGGCGCACAAACTGGCCGACCCTGCCGATTAAACCTTCGCATCGATTCCGCCGGGAAAATTACCGTTAGCGGAAAAGTAACGGAGTTTGGCCGTGGTGAAATTTCTCGGTGATAAAACGGATTACGCAACCCTCTGATAATTAAGGGAATATCGAAAAGCCATTGAAAACTTGCAACTTTTCCCCCATTTCACTATTCTAATCATCTGATTTTCACTTCAACAGGAGCAACAGAAATATATGGAACCCAACATCCCGTTAGCAACTGGTTCAACCTCGCTAGGACTGTCGCAAAATCGCGTCCTGCGCAATACCTATTTGCTGCTGGCCATCGCGCTGGTTCCCACGGTTATTGGCGCATTGGTCGGTGTGAATACAAACTTCAGCTTCATGCGCGCCAGCCCGATGATGATGACGATCGGCATCATCGCAGTTTTCTACGGCTGGATCTGGGCGATTGAAAAGAATCGCGATAGTTCGCTGGGCGTAGGATTATTGCTGGGCTTCACGTTCTTCATGGGCTTGCTGCTCGGCCCGCTGCTGCAGCGTACGCTGGGTATGAGCAATGGCGGCCAATTGATCGGCCTCGCGGCCGGCGGCACGGCGGCGGTGTTTTTCGCCATGGCGGGCATTGCCTCAACGACTAAGCGCGATCTGTCGGGCATGAGCAAGTTCTTGGGCGTCGGCGTAATTGTCGCGATGGTGCTGGTGATTGCGAATATATTCTTCCAATCCTCGGCGATGCACATGACGATTCTCGCGATCTTCATTCCGCTGTCGGCGATGTTGATGCTTTATCATCTGCATGCGGTCGTCACTGGCGGCGAAACTAACTACATCAGCGCGACCTTGAGCATCTTCATCAGCATCTACAACTTGTTTTCAAGTTTGCTGCAAATGCTTGGCATATTCGGCGGCCGCGACGAATAACCGTCACTGCTCAAAAAAAAGCCACCTTCGGGTGGCTTTTTTATTGCTCGAACAACGCGATGGATTCTACGTGTCCGGTATGGGGAAACATATTGACCACGCCGGCTGCTTTCAACTTGTAACCCTTGGTATTAACGAGCACACCGGCATCGCGCGCCAACGTCGCCGGGCTGCACGAAACGTAAACAATGCTGCGTGGAAACGGCGCGTCGATAGCCTTAACCACTTCGACGGCGCCATCGCGCGGCGGGTCGATCAACAGCTTGTCGAACTTGCCCAATGCACGCAGCGTTTGATCGGTGTCGGCCGCAAACAAATTGGCTACGAGAAACGTTGTGTTAGCCGACAAACCGTTCTTCTGCGCATTTTCCGTTGCCCTGCGAACAAGCCCTGGCGCGCCTTCCAGGCCAACGACCTGAGCGCCGCTGCGCGCAATCGCTAAACTGAAATTGCCCAGGCCGCAGAATAAATCGGCGATGCGCTCGCCCGGTTGCGGCGCGAGTAACGTCACCGCACGCTTGACCAGCGCGCGATTCACCGCGTGATTCACCTGGGTAAATTCCGTCGGAAAAAAATGTAACTTAAGGTCAAACTCCGGTATCGAATAGTAAAGCGGCGGCGCATCGAGCGGCCACAAGGGGTAAGCGGTCTCCGGCCCTTTGGGTTGCAGCCAAAATTGAATGCCGTGAAGATCCGCGAATTGCTTGAGCCGCAGGCCATCTTGCTCCAATACCGGCTCTAGATTTCGCACTACCAGCACCGTCACCTCCGCGCCGCACGCCAGCTCGATCTGCGGCAAGCGCTCGCGCAAATCCATGCTCATGATTAGATCCGCGAGCTTCGGAATCAACGCGGCGATTTTTTCCGGTAGCACTTCGCAGGTTTCCATCGCCGCAACAAAACTCGATTTCTTTTCGTGGAAACCAACCAGCACCCGGCCCTTTTTTTCCACATAGCGCACCGACAATCGCGCGCGCTGGCGATAGCGCCACGCGGGGCCGTAAATCGGCGGTAACAAAACTTCGGGCGTGACTTTGCCGATGCGCTTCAGATTATCTTCGAGGATGCGCTGCTTAGAAGCAACTTGCGCAGCAAACTCCGCATGCTGCATGTTGCAGCCGCCGCACACGCCATAGTGTTGGCAGCGCGGCGTCGTTCGCACCGCGCTGGTTTTTTCAATTGAAACGATTTGTGCAAACTCGAAGGCCGGTTTTTTTCGATACGGCGAATAGGTGACCATCTCGCCGGGCAATGCGCCGTCGATGAAGATCGCTTTGCCGTCGTGATGGGCGACGCCGCGGCCTTCGTGGTCTAGGGATTCGACAAAAACACTCATGGGATTCGTGGCGGATAGATTAGGACTGTCATCGCGAGGAGCGGTTTCGCGACGCGGCGATCTTGGTGTTGGTTCAACCATGAAAAACGACATTGCTTCGCTGCGCTGGCAATGACAATAAAAAAGGTTTTCGGAAAATTTTAATGTCCTTGGCGATACATAAGTAGATCGGAAATACTACTTGCCCACTCGGAAAACGCCGGCGTATGGAGCAGCGGCGCGGTCATGGTGGTTAGATGGGGCAGGCGCATTGAGTTGGTGGATCGTTTTTTCTTAACCCGTATTCTGGCGTGTCGCGCACGCTTGAGCAAGCGAGCGCTCTACGCGCGGTTCGTAACCATTTATCTTTTTCGGCAACTCTGGTACCGTATTGCCAAAGCGATGATTAACCCAAGCATGAATTTTTGCAGCGACTGCGGTGAGAAAGTTTCGCTGAGCATCCCCGACGGCGACAACGTGCCGCGCTACGTCTGCGACGCGTGCGGCACGATCCATTATCAAAACCCGAAAATGGTGGTCGGCTGTATTCCCGAATGGGGCGATCAAATCTTGCTGTGCCGTCGCGCCATCGAGCCGCGCTACGGGCTGTGGACCCTGCCCGCAGGCTTCATGGAAAACGGCGAGACCGCCGCTCAAGGCGCGGCGCGCGAAACATTGGAAGAGGCCGGCGCGCGCGTGACCATCGATCAACTGTACACATTTCTCAACCTGCCGAATATCAATCAGATTTACGTGATGTTTCGCGGAACGATGCTCGATTTGGATTTCGCCGCCGGCACGGAAAGTTTAGAAGTGAAATTATTCGGCGAAGCGGAAATTCCTTGGAAAGAATTAGCGTTTCGCACCATCAAAGTCACGCTCGAAAAATATTTTGCTGATCGTAAAAGCGGCAGCTTTGGTTTTCATATGGGCGATATTTTGCCGCCGAATCGTTAGCAATGTCATTGCGAGCAACGCGAAGCAATCTCGTATTTCACCGTACAAAAAGTCAGATTGCTTCGTCGCAGAAAATGCTCCTTTCCATGAACCCGAATTGACCGGTATTTGTATCAATGACGGCTTGCCCCTCACCCCCACCCCTCTCCCCGGAGGGGCGAGGGACTATTTCCCCTCTCCCGCTTTGCGGGAGAGGGCTAGGGTGAGGGTGGGCTTCGCCTATTTTCATCGGTCTAACCCGGTTCATGGTCCGTGAGCAGTACCGGCAGCGCCGATACAGACAGCTCGTAATGACCCGTACTTTCCTGCAACTTGCCAATCGGTGAGTCAATTCGCCGGTTCGACTG
>JANOGO010000074.1:0-6124 GCA_031406045.1 Pseudomonadota bacterium | reverse complement strand
TTCGCGGGAATGACAAGAGTTAAGGTGGTTGCCAGTTTATCGCGCCGCCGCCACCACCTTCTGCGCCGCATCGGCCATATTCGCGCCGGAAATAATCGGCAAGCCGGAGTCAGCCAAAATCTTTCTACCCAAATCAACGTTAGTGCCTTCCAAGCGCACCACCAGCGGCACTTTCAATTGCACTTCGCGTGCAGCGGCGACCACGCCGTTGGCGATCACGTCGCATTTCATGATGCCGCCGAAAATATTCACCAGGATCGCTTTCAAGCCGGGATTCTTCAACATGATCTTGAAGGCTTCGGTCACTTTTTCCTGCGTTGCGCCACCGCCGACATCTAAGAAATTCGCCGGTGCGCCGCCGTAGAATTTAATGATGTCCATGGTCGCCATCGCGAGGCCGGCGCCGTTCACTAAGCAGCCGATATTGCCGTCGAGCGAAATGTAGGAGAGATCAAATTTCGATGCTTCGACTTCCGCCGGATCTTCTTCGTCGAGATCGCGCAGTGCGACGATGTCGGGATGGCGGAATAGCGCGTTGTCATCGAAGTTGAATTTTGCGTCGAGGGCGATGACTTTTCCGTCGCCGGTCAAGATCATCGGATTGATTTCCGCCAATGATGAATCGGTCTCTTCGAACGCTTTATACAATCCAAGAAGCACGCCACGAGCCGCGCCGATACTGGCTTCCGGCACACCGATCTGGCGTGCGATGTCATCGGCTTCGCTGTCTTTTAATCCGGTGCCGGGATCGATAAACACTTTGTGAATTTTCTCGGGCGTGTGTTCAGCGACCGCTTCGATATCCATGCCGCCTTCGGAACTTGCCATCAGCGCCACGCGCTGCGTGCCGCGATCGACCACCATGCCGACGTACAGTTCTTTCTTGATGTCGGCGCCCTCTTCGATCAACAGCCGTCGGACTTTTTGTCCTTCCGGCCCGGTCTGATGCGTCTTGAGTTGCATGCCGAGAATTTGGCTGGAGTAACTTTTCACTTCATCGATGGACTTCGCAACTTTTACGCCACCGCCTTTGCCGCGTCCGCCGGCGTGGATCTGTGCCTTGACAACCCACACTTTGCCGCCTAATTTTTCAGCAGCCGCAATGGCCTCATCAACGGAAAAACAAGCGATGCCGCGCGGCACCGGCACGTTAAATTTTCGGAGAACTTCTTTTCCTTGGTACTCGTGGATTTTCATATTCGTTTAGGACTTGGGTTCTGACGTGTTAGCGGTTTCAGGTTGATACCAGCGCGGATAAAATTTCGCAACAATGGCGCCGCGTGTGTCGAGTGCATGACAGCCATCGAGTTGAAACGGTTTCTTGTCGGGGCCCACTACGATGGGGCGGCCGTGGCCATACATGGATTGGATTGCCGCCGGCGCCATCGACCCCAATAGTTCGGTCATATGCGAGCATCCTTTCAACTTGCCAAACAAACCGGCGAGAAAAATTCGGAAACCGGCCGCGATTTTTTGACCTTTGAGTTTTTCGCGGTAATCCGGTGTGATTTTGTCGCACTCGTTTACGTAGGGCATGCCATCGGTCACAGCAAAGGCGTCGACGATATGCATGTCGCCGTCCAAAGTTAGGCGAATCTTCATATCGTGAATCGGGTCACCGGCTTTGCGCGAAAAGTGCGCGGCATTGACATCGAAATGCTTGACGTCGGTGAGCTGGCCTTCAATCTCGAACAAACCGTCTTCGCGCTCATAGCCGTCGATTCTGATGATACGGGTATGCAGGTGTCGGCGTTTTCCGACCGTGTCAGGAAGCGGCATTGATGATTACTTAATTAGAGTGACCGGAACGCTGGCCAAGTGAATGACTTTGGTCGCGATCGATCCGAGCACAAAATCCGACAACGCCGACATGCCGCGGGAGCCCATGATAATCTGGTCGATCTGTTGCTCCTTGGCATATTGGACGATCGTTTCTGCCAGATGACCGACGCCGATGAAATGTTTGTAAGTTATCCCGGCAGCCTTCAATTTATCCCGCGCCGTCTGCAAGGCAACATTGCCCTCGTCGCGGTAATAGTCATTCAACTGCTCTTCGCCGATGAACATCTTGACATGACCGGAACGAATTGGAATCTGCGCGTTCAGCAGGTGAATTTCCAGTCCCGGTGATTGCTTTTTCAGCGCGATGACGTGATCAACCGCTCGATTCGCGCTCTCGGAACCATCAACAGGAATGAGCATTTTCATCGACCATGACTCCTTAGGGTTTTGCGCGCGGTGCCGAATCTTCCGTCGCCAAATTCACTAGCGGCGCCGTACTTATCGGTCGGCGCGACGCCAGCCACTTGCCAACAACGACGACAAATATTGCGCCCAAGATCGGCACTAGGTAATGCAAGTAGTTCGCGTTAGCTTCGACCCATTGCGCAACTATTCGATCGGTCACCGCCATTTCGCCAGCAACATAACCCAACAGGGCGCCGCCGATCGTAATAATTGCCGGGAATCGATCCATGACCCGCATAATGATCTGGCTACCGAAGACAATAATGGGAATGCTGATCAACAGGCCGATGATGATTAAACCCATGTCACCATGGGCGGCGCCGGCGATACCAATCACATTGTCCAAACTCATCACAAAGTCGGCGATGATAATCGTGCGTACCGCCGCCATCAGATTGTCGTTGCCGCTAATGTTTGGGCCGTGCTCGTCTTCCGGGAGAATTAACTTGATGCCAATCCACAGCAGCAGCAATGCGCCGACCAGCTTCAAGAACGGAAAATTCATCAGGAAACCGACGAAAAATATCAGTATGACGCGCAGGAACACAGCGCCCGCCGTACCGAATAACACGCCAAGCCGCTTCTGCGAAGGCGGTAAAGAACGGCAAGCAAGGGCGATCACGACCGCGTTATCACCGGACAACACGATATCGATGCCGATGATCTTAATCAGCGCCGCCCACCACTCCGGGGTAAAGTAGCCTGTTATCATTTGAGCGAATGGAAAATTTGGCGCTAGGCCTTAAAATAGAACAATGAGAAAATTCTTAGACGCACGACAAATAAGGCCTGAATTCTCGCCGATTTCTGGGTTTCGGGCAAGTATGCTGCGCACAGCGATAGTGTTATTTATCGGTTTGATTCCAGGCGCTTGGGCTAATGCGGCGAATTTGGACGAACAATTTCTCGCCGCGGAAGAAGCGTATCGCACGCGCGATATCAAAGCGTTGGAGTACTATGCGCCGGTTCTTAAAGACCATCTCCTCGCCGACTATCCGCAGTATTGGCTGCTGAGCCTAACGTTAAAAGATGCCGGAACGGCCCAGATTAGCGATTTCCTGACGCGCTATCCCGAAGGTCCCATCTCGGAACGGCTGCGCATCGATTCGCTCAAGCTGGCCGGACAGAACGAAGATTGGGATGCCTTCGCCGCGCAGTTTCCAAAATTAAAGCAAGACGACGCGACGCTGACCTGTTATGACATCCAGCGGCGTGGCAGCCTGGGCGATAAAGAAGCCGTAAAGCAAGCGCTGCCACTTTGGTTCACCGGCGCCAGCCAACCGGAAAGTTGCGACCCATTGTTTGCCCAACTGCTCGGCGCGGGAATGCTTAAGAATGACGACGTCTGGGCACGCATCCGGCTCGCGAGCCTTTCCGGTAACGCCGGTGTGTTGGCGGCGGCGAATAGTTATCTGCCGGCGAATGAAGCAATCGACCTAAAAGCGTTTGACAAAGCGCGGCGCGCGCCGAGCGCGTATCTGGCTAAAAAACTCGTGCCGCTCAAATCCCGCGCAGCACGCGAAATCGCGATTTTTAGTGTCGTGCAAATCGCGCGCAAAAATCATGGCCAAGCGGCATCACTTTGGTCGACGCTGACGCCGCGCTTCCCGGAAAAAGATCAAGGCGATGTCTGGGGCCAAATCGGCTTCCAAGCGGCATGGTCGCACCATTCCAGCGCACCGGCCTGGTTTAAGAAAGCCGGCGATTCAACGTTAAGCGACCATCAACTGGCCTGGAAAACTCGCGCCGCATTGCGTGCGCAAAATTGGCCGGATGCGCTCGATGCAATCGAGCACATGTCGGCATCGGAGCAACAGGTTTCGACGTGGCGATATTGGAAAGCGCGCGCGCTGAAACAGCAGGGTAAAACCAACGAGGCGCGCGAATTGTTTTTGCCGCTGGCGCAGGAGTTTGGTTTCTACGGTCAATTGGCCTCCGAGGAAATCGGCACCATCGTAAGCAATCCCAAAGAACCGTGGAAACCCAACGCCGACGAAATCAAAGCCATGGAGGAAACCCACGGTGTGAAACGCGCGCTTTATCTCAATCGCCTCGGCCTGTGGCAAGAAGGCGCGAAGGAATGGAACGTCGCGATGCGCGGGCTCGACGATAAACAATTGCTCGCTGCCGCCGAAATCGCGAACCGTGCGAATTGGTACGATCGCGCCATTCATGCGGCGGAGCGAACGCAAAACCTGCATGATTTTTCGTTGCGTTTTCCGACACCGTTTCGTAACGAAATCAGCGCTGGCGCAAAACAAAATCGCCTGGACGAAGCCTGGGTCTACGGCATCGTGCGGCAAGAAAGTAGATTTTATTCGGAAGCGAAATCTCGTGTCGGCGCGATGGGATTGATGCAGCTTATGCCGGCGACGGCGCGCTGGATCGCGCAGCGCCTCGGCGTCAATAATTTCCGCGCGAGCGATGCAACCACAGTTGATACTAACACCGCATTCGGGACGTATTACATGCGCTACGTGCTGGACGATCTCGGGCATTCGGTGTTGGCCACCGCCGGTTACAACGCCGGGCCGAGTCGAGCCAAGCGCTGGCGCGATATAAAAGCGTTGGAAGGTGCGATTTATATCGAATCGATTCCGCTCGGCGAAACTCGCGATTACGTTAAAAAAGTGATGGCAAACGCAACAACTTACGCGTGCATTCTGGGTTTGAAATGGCAATCGCTGAAAGACCGGTTGGGAACGATTCCGGCGAGTTCCGAGGACCCGGACGATAGCGTTGAAGCTGAAGAAGAATCCCCGTAGAAAAATTATTTGAGCATTCATGACGATTAAACGTATTTGCGTAATCGGCGGCACAGGCTTTGTCGGCCGCCACATTGCTCGGCAATTGGTTGAGCGCGGCTACGATGTACGCGTGTTGACGCGCGATCGCGAGCGTGCGAAGCATTTGCTGGTGCTGCCGTCGGTCGACGTGGTTGTTGCCAACGTTCACGATCCCGCCGAGTTAGCGCGGCAGTTTAGCAATATGGAAGCAGTGATTAATCTGGTCGGCATCTTGCATGAAGGCCGAAAGAATTCTTTCGACAACGCGCACGTCCAGCTCACGCAAAAAATCCTCGATGCGTGCCAGCGAGCAAACGTCAAGCGCTTGCTGCATATGAGCGCGCTCGCAACGGCGCCGGATGCGCCGAGTGCTTACCTGCGCAGCAAAGCCGAGGCAGAAAAACGCGTGCTCGCCTTTCAACAAGCGGGTTTGGGCGAAGCGACAATTTTTCGGCCGTCGGTGATTTTTGGTCAAGGCGATAGCTTCATTAATCTATTTGCGAAGCTAATCAAAACCTTGCCCGTCGTCGCCCTCGCCTGCCCCAATGCGCGTTTTCAACCGATCCACGTCCAAGACGTCGCGCGCGCATTTGTCGACAGCCTCGAACAATCCCGTAGCTTTGGTCAAGCCTACAATCTGTGCGGCCCGAAAATTTACACGTTACGCGAATTGATCGTGCTGATCGCGGCGCTGCTCGGCAAACGCCGCCCTATCATTGGTCTTGGGCCGCGCCTTTCCTATTTACAAGCCTGGTTCATGGAATGGCTGCCCGTGAAACTGCTGACGCGCGACAACTATTATTCGATGCAAGTGGACAGTGTTTGCAACTGCGAGTTTCCGTTTGACTTTAAACCGAGCTCGTTGGAAAGTGTGGTGCCGGACTATTTGGCCGGCGCGTCGCCACGCGGGAAGTACGCGCTGTTTCGTAATCGCGCCGGGCGATAAAACATTCCTAACCTGTCATTGCGAGGAGCGGTTTTGCGACGAAGCAATCTCGCTTTTGCAGCGCTGAAAAGTACGAGATTGCTTCGTCGCAAAAGCGCTCCTTTCCATGAACCCGATTTAACCGACGCGTGTTTTGAATACCGCT
>JANOGO010000034.1:0-9876 GCA_031406045.1 Pseudomonadota bacterium | reverse complement strand
GACCGGTTCGCGCGAAGCCGTGGAACTGCGCGATGGCGACAAGCAACGCTATCTCGGCAAGGGCGTGTTAAAAGCAGTCGAGAACGTCAACACCGAAATCTGCGAAGCGATTATCGGACTCGATGCTTCCGAGCAAGCCTTCATCGATAAAATCCTGATCGACCTTGACGGCACGGACAACAAATCACGCCTTGGGGCCAATGCCATGTTGGCCGTCTCAATGGCAGTGGCAAAAGCGGCGGCGGAAGAATCCGGCTTGCCGCTCTATCGTTACCTTGGCGGCGCGGGCGGCATGCAATTACCGGTGCCGATGATGAACGTGATCAACGGCGGCGCCCACGCCAACAATAGCCTCGATCTGCAGGAATTCATGGTCATTCCCCATGGCTTTCAAACGTTTCGCGAAGCGTTGCGCTGCGGCACCGAAATTTTTCATGCGCTGAAAAAACTCATCGACGGTAAAGGCATGCCAACGACAGTGGGCGACGAAGGCGGCTTCGCGCCGAATTTGCCGAACAATGAATCGGCGTTGCAATTGATTATGGAAGCGATCGCCGCTGCCGGGTACCAAGCAGGCACGCAAGTTTCGATCGGCTTAGATTGCGCCAGCTCCGAGTTTTACAAAGACGGCAAATACGATATCGCGTCAGAAAAACGAAAACTTAGCGCGGGCGAACTTACCGAAATGCTTGCCGGTTGGGTCGCGAAATATCCGATCATCAGCATCGAAGACGGCATGGCGGAAGGCGATTGGACCGGCTGGAAAATTTTGACGGAAAACCTCGGCAATAAAGTTCAATTGGTCGGCGATGATTTATTTGTGACCAACACGAAAATCTTAAGCGAAGGCATTCGCCAAGGCATCGCCAATTCGATTTTGATCAAGGTCAATCAAATCGGCACGCTGACGGAAACCTTCGCTGCGATCGAAATGGCAAAGCGCGCCGGATACACGTCGGTGATTTCCCATCGCTCCGGCGAAACCGAAGATACCACCATCGCTGACATTGCCGTTGCGACCAATGCCGGCCAAATCAAAACTGGCTCGCTCTCTCGCTCCGACCGGATCGCGAAGTATAATCAGTTGTTGCGCATCGAAGAAGAGTTGGGCGAAGTAGCCAGCTACCCCGGTCGCAGCGCATTTTTTCAACTGAAATAGCGAGACCTTATGCGCTGGCTTACCGCCGCGTTGGCCATCTTACTAGTCGTCATTCAGTACCCGCTTTGGGTCGGCAAAGGCGGATGGTTTCGCGTGGCCGAAGTAGAGCAGCAAGTCAAAGCGCAAGTCGACGTCAATTCCAAACTCAAGGCACGCAACGATGCGCTGAGCGCGGATGTGAGCGACTTACAAACCGGTACCGAGGCAATCGAAGAGCGCGCCCGTGCCGAGCTCGGCATGGTGAAGCCCGACGAGATTTTCGTCCAGGTGATCGACCCAAGCCGATCACCTGTCGCCGCCGGCAGTCGTGTCGCCACAACCGTAGATCCGACTAATTAGTCTTTGTAATTCTCGTAAAAAACGTAGTTAGTCGAGTAGTCGCTGATCTCGAAGTAGACTTTCTTCTCCCCCGAATCCACTTTAAAATTTTGGTTCTCGTCGACATAGCCATAGCCGAATCGGTACGAACGTGCGCCGCCGTCGGATGTACCGGTTGCCGTGGTCATCTTGTCAATTTTGATGAAACGCATGGCCAGTTTCTCGCCGGTATAGATGTCGAGCACACCATTGGTCCCGGTCCAATTCTGTACGCCGCGGGAAAATTGGTTTTGTTGTTCCTGCGTACAACCAACTATTACGCCCAGCGCGCCACTCAATACCAAAACACCTAATTGGCGTCGATTCATGAAATCTCCTTCGTTCGTTAAGCCGATGAGTCAGTGATGACTTTTGCAGCAGTAATGATACTTTGTTAAGCTATCACCGGCATCCAAATCGTCGACACGCTTGAAAATTCAACCGCATATCCGCATCCGCATTCCCTTCGGCGACGACTACGCGATAGGTCCGGGCAAAGCCGATTTACTCGAAGCGATTCAGCGCACCGGCTCGATTTCGGCGGCGGGGCGGGAATTAAAAATGTCCTACCGCCGCGCGTGGCTTTTGGTGGATACGATGAATCGTTGTTTCAAACAACCGTTAGTGGAAACCACCACGGGCGGCGCAAGCGGCGGCGGTGCCCACGTTACGGAACTCGGCAACGATTTGCTGCGCCGCTTTCGCGTGATCGAGAAGAAAGCATCGGATTCGATACAAACTGATATCGACGAGATCGAACAGTTTTTAGCGACCCAGCCAAAAACCTAGCGTCGTGACTCATTCTGTTAGGAGCTTACGCACAACGACTGAAGCGGCACTCTCCTTCCCCCTCAAGGGGAAGGCTGGGACGGGGTGGCCTTGGGCCATGGGGATGGGTTTAACGCATGCCTGAACCCATCCCCACCCTACCCTCCCCTTGAAGGGGAGGAAAATCTCGTTAATTCTAGAGCGCCAAGCTAGCTATTTATTCTTTGCCTTGCACGCTTCCGCGATTACTGACTTCAGCGCGCCTTTTTCCTGCGCGGCCGATATTTTTTTCCTTCGCGCTCGACAATGGCTCTGCAGCGAGCGATAAAAATCCGAGTCGGTTGCGGCGCGCAAAATTAATTTTGCCAGCGCGCGTTCATCCCCGGCCGGAAAATAACCGGGATAATCGTTGCCGAGCATGCCGATATTCCCCGAGATTTTCGATGCGATCACCGGCGTGTTCGCCATCAGCGCTTCCGACACCACGTTAGCGCCGCCTTCCATACGTGAACTGATTACCATCACCCGGCTGCGAGCCAATATCTGCGCGGCTTTCCAATGAGGTACTTCCCCGATCCAATGGTAGCGCGGATCTTCAGCCATGATACATTTAGCTTTTTGTTCCAATTCGAGATCCATCGAACGGCCCAACTGCGTCACGCGAATGCGCGAATCCGCCTGCACGTGGGCCAGCGCCATTGCAGTACGCAATGGATCTTTTTCTTCGCGTAAATGACCGATCACACAAACTTCAAAACAATTTTTCAGTGGCGATTGCGGCGGCGCAGCGACTGCCGATTGGTACACTACGCGCGTCTTTGCAGCATTCGTTGCCGACAATTCTTTCAGTCCCATTTCCTGCAATACAATCATTCGGGTCGCCAGCGCCATCGATTGCTTTGCATCGGCGTCAAACCGAATATCGCGATACAGATCGGTGCCCGTCAGCGCGACGATCAGCGGCCGCTCGGGATGAGCCAGCGCGAATCGTTTGATTGAATCGTGGCTACGGCGCGCATGCAACGCGAGCATGATATCGGCTGGCTTTCCGTCCCAACTCACTTGCACGCAAAGGCGATGCCCAAGCGTGCGTAGCATCGCCGCCCAGCGTGCGCTGGTGTGTCGGTTGCCGTTGCGCATGCGCGATGCGGCGGGTGTGATTAAAGTGATTTTCATCAAGGTCGAATTCCAGCTACACTCGCCAGCGTACACTAGCTGCCTATGAAAAATCTACCTACTTCCGCTCAAACGCTTCGCGATTGGCTGATCGACACGCGCCAACGCACACGCGAACTGTACGCCGATCTTAACGGCGCGCAATTGCTCGGTCCGCGTTTGGATAGGGTGAATCCGCCGCTGTGGGAAATCGGCCATCTCGGCTGGTTTCAAGAGCATTGGTGTTTACGTTCTCGTGGCGACGACCAGAATTTATCGCCGTCGATCCTCGCTAACGCCGATCAACTTTACAACTCGGCGACGGTTGCGCATGCGACGCGTTGGGATTTGCCTTTACCCAACATCGACGCAACGCGAAAATATTTAGATGACGTTACCGAACGCGTCTTAGAAAGATTAGATCGCGAGCCGTACAACGACTTGCTGCGCTATTTCGCCGAGCTTTCGGTGTTTCATGAAGACATGCATGGCGAAGCGTTTTTCTATACGCGGCAAACTCACGGCTATTCGAAGCCTAGTCTGGAAGCCAATGGCCCAAGGCCACCCAGTATGCATGCGGCTTCTGGCCAGTCGCTTCAAGGCGACGGGGAAATTCCCGGCGGACGTTTTTTGCTCGGCGCTGCGCGTGCTACGAAAGGCTTCGTATTCGACAACGAAAAATGGGCACACGAAATTGACGTCGCGCCATTTCGTATGTCAAAGGCTGCAGTAAGCAATGGCGAGTTCAGAAATTTCGTGGCCACCTATGGCTATGCCCGCCGCGAGTTTTGGTCGGACGCTGGTTGGGCTTGGCGCGAAAAAGAACACGCGCTTCATCCGGTTTACTGGCAACATCGCGACGGTAAGTGGTATGTGCGCGAATTCGATCAATGGATTTCGCTAAGCGATCGTGAACATCACGCCGTGATATTCGTGAATTGGTTTGAGGCTGAGGCCTATTGCCGTTTTGTCGGTCGCCGTATGCCGACAGAGGCAGAATGGGAATTCGCTGCGAGCGGTTCTACTAAGCGCGATACACCTTGGTCGCAAAGCAGGGTCGGCCTGGAAGCCGCTCCCAGAGCCAATCTTGACGGCATATCGGCCACAGCCGGCTCGGTGAGCGCGTTACCGGCCGGTGATACGCCGGAAGGCATTCGGCAACTGTGGGGCAACGTCTGGGAGTGGACGGCGGATTGTTTTGCGCCCTACCCCGGCTTCGAGCGCGATCCCTACAAAGAATATTCGCAGCCGTGGTTCGGCGATCATAAAGTGTTGCGCGGCGGCTGTTTCGCGACGCGCTCGCGTTTGCTGCGCAACACCTGGCGCAATTTTTACACGCCGGATCGCCGCGATGTATTCGCCGGGTTTCGAACTTGTGCGCTCGATCGATGAAAGAAATTACATCGCGCGATAATCCGTTCTTTAAGCAGTTGCGACAACTGGCGCAATCGTCGCGCGAGCGCAAGAAAGCACAGCAGACATTGATTGAGGGCATTCACCTCGTTGAAACTTACCGCGAAGCGATTGGAAATCCTAAAGCGTTAGTCGTCAGCGCAAGCGGCGCGCGTAACCCGGAAATTATTTCTTTAGCGGAGCATGCGCCGGCCGCAACAATCTTAAGCGACGCGATGTTCCATGAACTTTCGACGCTCCATTCGCCGGTCGGCATTATTGCGCTGATCGATACGCCGACGGCAAAATCCGTTCCGGCAAACATGGACTGTTGCGTTGTGTTGGAAGATATTCAAGATCCGGGTAATCTCGGATCGATTTTGCGCAGCGCCGCTGCGGCCAACGTGAAGCACGTCGTGCTTTCCAAAGGCTGCGTGTTCGCTTGGTCGCCGCGTGTTGTCCGCGCGGCGATGGGCGCACATTTTTTGTTAGAGATTTATGAGCAACAGGATTTGATCAACACACTTAGAAATTTCCAAGGCAAGAAAGTCGCGACGTTATTGCAAGCAACCGCGTCGCTCTACCAGATCGACCTCACCGGCCCGTTCGCGCTGCTGATCGGCAACGAAGGTGCGGGCTTGTCGCCGGAATTAGCTGCGCAGGCCGATTTCGATGTCATGATCCCAATGCCTGGAAAGATGAAATCGCTGAACGCCGCCGCAGCAGCAGCGATCGTTTTATTTGAGCGAGTTCGTCAGACTAGTGCGGCGAATCCGATTTGAGGTTGCGCGGGCTTTCGACGTAAACCGAAAACCCGCGCGGATACTGGAGCGGGAAACGAGGCTCGAACTCGCGACCCCAACCTTGGCAAGGTTGTGCTCTACCACTGAGCTATTCCCGCATTTGAATAAGCTGCAATTGTAGCGTTAACAAGGGTTTACTGTCAAACATCCTGGTCGGATTTGACCGCGTGCGGCATCGCCATGCGCAAGTAGTAAATCATCGACCACAGCGTTAACACCGCGGCGACCCAGATCAGAATCGTTCCGATCCAATGGGCGTCCCAGTTCAAACCAAGCCCCATACGATCGTGGTAAAGCAAAAACGGAATCGCCGTCATTTGCGTTACTGTTTTAACTTTTCCGATCATCGAAACCGCAACACTTTTACCGCGGCCGACGCTCGCCATCCATTCGCGTAACGCCGAAATGGTGATCTCGCGGCCGATGATGATCAGCGCGACGATCGCCGATACACGATTCAATTCGACCAGCACAATTAACGCCGCCGCCACCATCAATTTATCGGCGACCGGATCGAGAAAGGCGCCGAATGCCGAAGTTTGATTGAGCCGCCGCGCGAGATAACCATCGAGCCAATCGGTCAGCGCGGCAAAAATAAATATCCACATCGCCGTCGCATTCGCTTGGTGCTGCGTCAGCCAATTGCTCGGCAAATACAACACCGCGACGAATAGCGGAATCAGCAGAATGCGAAACCAGGTCAGGAGGTTCGGTAAATTTAGTGGCATTAATGCAGCTCGCGATAAATTTTTTCTGCGAGCGGGCGGCTGATCCCTTCCACTAACGCCAGGTCGTCAATGCTCGCCGACACGACGCCTTTGATGCCGCCGAATTGCGCCAGCAATTTTTGCCGGCGTTTCGCGCCGATTCCGGTGATGTCCTCAAGCCTAGACTGGACGCGGGCCTTGGCGCGGCGGCCGCGATGGCCGGTGACCGCGAACCGATGTGCTTCGTCGCGAATTTGTTGAATCAAATGTAACGCAGGACTGTCCTGACCGAGGGCCAACGGCGCGCGGCCATCGGCAAAAATAAGTTGTTCGAGCCCGACTTTGCGCTCCTCGCCTTTCGCGACGCCGACAAAATTGACATCGGTAATTCCTAATTCATTAAATACTTCTTGCGCAGAACTGATTTGGCCTTTACCGCCATCGATCAAAATCAAATCGGGCATCACGCCCTCGCCTTCGGCGATTTTACGGTAGCGCCGCTGCAACACATCGCGCATCGCGGCATAATCATCGCCGGGCGTGATGCCGGTGATATTGAAACGCCGATACTCGCTCGATTGCATTTTACCGTGGTCGAAAACCACACAGGATCCCACCGTCGCTTCACCCATAGTGTGGCTGATGTCGAAACACTCGATGCGCTGCAGGTTCGCCGGTAAATCTAGCGCCGTTTGTAGCGCGGCAATTCGCGTTTCTTGCGCCGCTTCGTTGGCGAGTTTTTGCGACAGCGCAAGCTTGGCGTTGGAAACGGCCATCGCCAGCCAATTGCGCCGCTCGCCGGTGGGCCGCGTCAAAATCTGTACGGCGTGATTACATTGTTCGGCTAACAAAGTCGATAGGCTCTCGCCATCCAATTCTTGGTTCACGATGATCAAAGGCGGCACCATGCGTTCAGCATAATGTTGGCCCATAAATGCCTCAAGCACCGTGATCGTATCGGCCTCATTGGCGTTCTGCGGGAACAACGTTTTGTCTCCTAAATGGCGCCCAGCGCGGATCATCGCAAGGTTAACACACACCTGCCCCGCTTCCGCATGGCAGGCGATGACGTCGGCGTCGCGTGCGCTGGTATCGTTCGCAACAAATTGTTTAGTCAGCACCCGCTGCAAGGTGCTGATCTGATCGCGAAACACCGCGGCCGCTTCAAACTCTAAACTCTCGGAAGCCACTGTCATTCGCCGCGAAAGACTTTCAATCACTTCGTTTTCTTTGCCGTGTAAAAACAACATCGCGTTCTCGATATCACGCTGGTAATCTTCGCGATCGATCGCGCCGACACAGGGCGCGGAACAGCGCTTGATTTGGTGCAACAAGCAAGGCCGCGAGCGATTACTGAACACCGAATCTTCACAAGAACGCAGGCGAAATACTTTCTGCAAAATTTGGATCGTCTCGCGCACCGCCCATGCGCTGGGAAACGGTCCGAAATATTGATTGCGCTGATCGAACACGCCGCGATAGAAACGAATCTGCGAAAACTTGTGTCCGGTGAACATGATGTAGGGATAACTTTTGTCATCGCGGAACAAAATGTTGTAACGCGGGCTCAGCGACTTGATCAGATTGCTTTCCAGCAACAACGCTTCCGACTCTGAACGCGTGACGGTCGTTTCGATATTCGCAATCTGCTGCACCATTATTTGGATGCGTGGCCCGTGATCGCTTTTTTGAAAATACGACGTCACGCGCTTTTTTAAATCACGCGCTTTGCCGACATATAACACTTCGGCGGCCGCATTAAACATCCGATAGACGCCGGGCAAGTTTGGCAGCGACGCTAAAAAGGTTTTGCTATCGAATGGCGGCGGCAAATCTGACATCACCAGCGATCCAACTCGTTGCGAATTTGCGCGAATACCTCGTGAAACATTGATGGCGTCAGTCGTTTTGTCTGCGTGTTATAGCGGCTGCAATGATAGCTATCGAAAAGAATTATCCCATTCGGCAATTCATGGCGCGCGCCGTGGCCGAAACGCGCATTGCGTGCCTTAAGATCAAGCGCTGTCAGAATCGCATCATGTGCGATTCGCCCCAGCGCAAGCAGGAAGCTTTTAGGTTCTTGGCGCGCTAATTCGAAGCGCAAATACGCGTTACAGATTTTGATTTCCGCCGGCGTTGGCTTGTTCTGTGGCGGCAAACATTTCACCGCATTAGTGATGCGGCAATCAATCAATTTAAGGCCATCTTCGGCATTGATTGATACTGGGGCAGTCGCAAAGCCATACTTGTGCAGCGTGCCGTAAAGCAACTCCCCGGCGTAATCGCCGGTAAAGGGCCGCCCGGTGCGGTTCGCGCCATGCATACCCGGCGCGAGACCGACCAGCAAAAGTTTCGCCTGCGCCACGCCGAACGGCGGCACCGGCTTGCACCAATACTTAGAATTTTTTTCCTTCACCTCATCGAGAAAATCTGTGAGGCGCGGGCAGCGCCGGCAGGCCACATCGAAGCTTGTGGCAACCTGGGTTTGCGCGGGGGGATGGTGTAGAATCGGGATCGTTTTCAAAGCGTTGGCAATATTATCACGATGATACGCAGCAATCTGATGTTACGCATGCTCGCGCGCAAAGAAAAAAACAGGAAAATGAATTCATGAATCGAGACGACGCGCTCCTGCAGGATTGGCGCATCCGCGCGCTGGCGCTGGAAACGGAAATCAGGAAAGCGGTGATCGGCCAAGATCACGTAATCCACCACATCAATATCGCCGTGTTTGCGCGCGGCCATGTGCTGCTCGAAGGCGATGTCGGCGTCGGCAAAACCACGGTGCTACGAGCGTTCGCTCGCGCCATCGGCGGCGCATTCGAGCGGGTCGAAGGCACGGTCGATTTGATGCCGAACGATCTGGTTTATTACACCTACATCAGCGAAGATGGCAAGCCGCGAGTCGATCCGGGCCCGATGTTGAAGCATGGCGATGCGTTGTCGATTTTCTTTTTTAACGAGATCAATCGCGCACGCCCGCAAGTGCATTCGCTGTTGTTGCGGGTGATGGCGGAACGCAGCGCCAATGCGTTCAATCGCGAGTATCGCTTTCCGCACATGATCGTTTTCGCTGATCGCAATCGCGTCGAAAAAGAGGAAACATTCGAAATTTCTTCGGCGGCGCGCGATCGATTTTTGATGGAATTATTAATCGAAACGCCGACCGATACCGCGACACAAAAATCGTTAATGTTCGATACCGCGTTCCACGATGTCGATCGCTTAATTGAGCGCGTTGCGCCGGGCATGATTGCGTTTACCGAACTAAACAGCATCGGCGCAATGATTCAAGACAGCATCAAAGCGAGCGAAACCTTGCAGAAATACGCGATGGATTTATGGCGAGCCACGCGTGCGCCGGCGGATTTCGGCGTGAGCTTAAGCGGCGTGAATATGAAAGATTTGATCGCGGCAGGCGCGAGTCCGCGCGGCATGAGCATGTTGATGCGCGCCGCGCGCGTGAAAGCATGGCTGGAAAATCGCGATTACCTGACGCCGGAAGATGTGCAAGCGGTGTATCACGAAACCATGG